>NZ_JALBHA010000082.1:0-17340 GCF_023006445.1 Bradyrhizobium sp. SHOUNA76 | reverse complement strand
CTGCCGGGCCTGACGATGCCGCGCTCGATCAGCGCCAGATGGGCCAAAGCCTGGACGAGGGAGGTCGCTTCGCTGGCCTGATCCGCGGAGGCTTCACCGAGCTCGGCAAAGCAGGCCCCGAGCAGCGGCGCCAGGGTGGGATCGCCGAACGTCCGAGGCGAAAGCTCGCGCATGCGCTTGTCCTGCGCCGGGATGCTGCTGAGCGGAATCTTCAGGATGCGAAGGTGGAAGCCCCCGGCGCCCAGCGGCGCGGTGCGGTAGGGCAGGTCGGTATGGCTGGTGGCGAAACTGCCGTTGGCGATCGCGAAGTCGCTCCCGCGCATGCCGCCGAACCAGCCGCCGCTGCCGAGCTGCTGATAGACGCAGATGGCGTCGCCCGGCGCGTAGGCGATGTCGGTCGTGCTGCGCTCCACCGTGTAGGGTGAGGCCTTCAGCTCGACAAGGCCGGCGCCGCCCAGCTGGCGCAGCGAGAATTCGCCGAAGAAGTCCGCGCGCTGTTCGCGCTCGAGCTCGGCGGTGACGCCGAACAATCCCTTGGAGCGCACCTCGCGCCAATAGTCGAAGCGATCATTCGGCTCGACCTCGTCGGTACACCAATACACGGCAGCCCCCGCTTGCAGCGCAATCGCCCTAGAAAGAGCAGATTCCGCGGGAATCTGCCATAGCCAGATCATGGAACCGAAGCCCAGGTCCCTTGAACCGCCATTACGCCTGGGCCGACTATCACACAGCGGCAGGGGGTCCAATGAACTGCTGTTCGAAGGAAGCGGCCTGCGGCCGTTCTGCAACGGGAATCTTGCGATGACGCGTCGGCTTTTCAGAATTCTGGCGGCCCTTGGCCTGGTGGCGGGCCTGAGCGGCTTCGCTCTTCCCGCCCATGCCGAGAAGCGCGTCGCGCTCGTCGTCGGCAACAACGACTACAGGAATGTCCCGAAGCTGCTCAAGGCGGTCAACGACGCCCGCACCATGGGCGATACGCTGAAGCAGCTCGGCTTCTCGGTGATGGTCGCAGAGAACCAGAGCCGGCAGCAATTCTCCGAGACCTTGCTCGCCTTCGACAAGGCGATCGAGCCCGGCGATACCGCGTTCTTTTTCTACGCCGGCCACGGCTTCGAGATCGCGGGGCAGAACTATTTGCTGCCCACAGACGTGCCGTCGGCGACCGAAGGGCAGGAAGAGCTGGTGCGCGACGCCTCCATCCTGGCCGACCGCATCGTCGAGCGTCTTCAGAACAAGAAGGCGCGAACGTCGATCCTGGTGTTCGACGCCTGCCGCAACAACCCGTTCGAGCGCAAGGGCACCCGCGCTGTCGCCGGTGGCGGCGGACTTGCGCCGATGACGCAATTGCCTGAAGGCGTGTTCTCGGTGTTCTCGGCAGGTCCCCGCCAGACCGCGCTCGATCGTCTGTCCAACGACGACGCCAATCCCAATTCGGTGTTCACGCGCACCTTCGCCAAGGAGCTGCTCAAGCCCGGCGAGAATCTCGTGCAGGTGGCGCAGCGCACCCGCCGGGCCGTCAGCGAGATGGCCGATACCGTGAAGCATAGGCAGGTGCCTGTCTATTTCGACCAGATGGTCGACGACGTGTTCCTCAGCGGCCTTGCCAAGGATGCCGTCGCGCGTTCGGACGACCCGCCGCCGCAGAAGCTCGCAGCGCTGCCGCCGGTGTCGGTGCCGCAGCTGCCGAAGGAGGAGGCCACCAACGCGCCGATCGCGAGCTTCTCGCGGCACAATGGCGGCTGGAGCGTGGTGTTCTCCTTCGCCGACCCGGCGCTGGGCATTTCCTGGCGCATGGCCGGCAAGGGCGATTTCCGGGAGACCGGCTTCATCGACACGCTCGATCCGCGCACGCGCAAGCGCATGCCGAACCCGTCGATCGAGTTGCCGCCGGATGCGCAGGCGGGCACCATCGAGGTCCGCTATGTCGATCAGTCCGGCGACATGCAGGGGCCGTTCCCAATCAGGTTCGATCCCGAGGCCGCGCTGATCCGCGACCAGCGCAAGATCCTCGACATGACTGCGACGAGCTGGCTGTCGTTCCGCGAGTTCAACGGGCTGCTCGTCTACTACACGCACCTCGTGTCCTATCGCTGCGCCATCCGCGAGGTGCGGATCGGGATCGACACCGCCGTGCCCAACCAGGTGCTGAAGATGCCGCCGTGCGACATGCGCGACCCCAGCGCGATCACCGCCGGCATGCCGCTCTACATGAAGCTCGCTCCCGCCACGCAGTCCGTCTCGGTGGAGCTGACTTATCGCGACGGCAGCGTCTCGGAGATCAAGAGTTTCCGCAGCGCGAACCGGAGTAACAATTGATGATGACTCCTTGTCGGTTGCGTCGCGACCCCGAGGGAGTGGACTAACGGAACTGTGCTTCAAGAGGCATGTTAAATTCACCTTGGAGCCAAGCCCTTGCAGCATTTGCGGTCGTCGTCCAACCATCACTGAGCTTCTGGCAGAGCGACGAAAGCTGATGGCTTCGGCTTCCTGCAACTGAAGCGAAAGAAGTTCGGCAAGCTCGCACAAAGGAACAACTCCTCGGGTCCCTGGATTGTCCACCAAACCAGGGAGACGATCCATGATCCGCAAGTCCATCCTCGTAGCCTTCGCCTGCGCTGCGCTTTCGACAACCGCTTATGCTCAGGGAGGTGGTGGTGCTGGGGGCGGAGGCGGAGGTGGCGCGGGTGGCGGTGCCAGTGCCGGCTCCGCTGCAGGGACGGGTACCGGCGGTGCGGGATCTGCGGCCAGCTCAGGTGCCGGAATGGGCACATCATCGAGCAGCGCCAATTCGGGGCCGTCGGCTCCTTCAGGGATGGGGACGCATGGCACCACCACCGGGGCCAACGTCAGCACCAACACGAACCAGAGCAATCCGAACGTTCAGCCGCCAACCGCGAACGGCACGTCGCCGACAGCGGCGCAAGCTGCGCGGAACGCTGGTGCCGGCCATGCCCCCAACGGGTTGCCGATCGGCAGCCCGGGCAGCGGGACCAGCAATGAAGATCAGAAATAATCCAGTTCCCGTCCAGGATAGGCCCGCGCCGTGCGGGCCTATCTGTTGCCTCGCATGTGGCAACCGGCGCCCCTGACGCGGACGCCCACGCAGGCGCGGCTCTCGTCGCAGACACAGCTAGGTCCTCGACTCGCTCTCTTCCGCATCGCGGCTTCGGCGCGTGCGCAGATAGACGAGCGCGATGTTGACGGCTAGCCAGGCTGCGACACCTGCAAGCAACCATGCCACGTTGAACGTTCCCTCTGATGCCCCTTTTGGGTCGTATCTCCCATTAACAATAGGGGGCGCGGCTTATTCCCGGGAACGGAAGCGGCGTGCTCAGAGCTGCCGGCCAGCGCGACACCGCGCATCCAGATTCAGGCTCCGTTGGAGCGGAATCGGCGTTACATTGTCCGCCATATCTTGATCGATACTCACATCGCGGATCGTGGCTCCAATGGCATCCGACCAACAATCGAACCGGACGAAAAAAGTCCGCTGCTGCATTGTCGGCGGCGGACCGGCCGGCATGATGCTCGGATATCTCTTGGGACGGGCCGGCATCGAGGTCGTGGTGCTGGAGAAGCATGCGGATTTCTTCCGCGATTTTCGCGGCGACACCGTGCATCCCTCGACGCTTCAAGTCATGGACGAACTCGGCCTGATCGACGAGTTCCTGAAACTGCCGCATCAGCGCTTGCAGAAGATGGACGGCCTGTTCGGCGGCACGCCGGTGCGCATCGCCGATCTCAGCCGGCTCAACACCAAATACCCCTTCATCGCCTTCATGCCGCAATGGGACTTCCTGAACTTCCTGCGCGAGGCCGGCCGGCGCTTTGCCTCGCTCGAGGTGATGATGAGCACGGAGGCGGTCGATCTGATCCGCTGCGGCGAGACCATCGCCGGCGTGCGGGCGAAAACACCTGACGGCATCCTCGCCATCGAGGCCGATCTCACCATAGCCTGCGACGGCCGGCATTCGACGGTGCGCGAGCGCGCCGGCCTTGCCGTCGAGGAGATCGGCGCACCGATGGACGTGCTGTGGTTCCGCGCCGGCCGCAAATCCGACGAGACAGAAAACGTGTTCGCGCGCGTCGAGCCCGGCAAGATGATGATTACCTTCAATCGCGGCGACTATTGGCAATGCGCCTATGTCATCGCCAAGGGCCAGCACGAGGCAGTGAAGGCGAGGGGACTGCAGGCGCTGCTCGACGACGTCGTACGCATGGCGCCGATCCTTCGATCAGGAATCGCCGACGTGAAGAGCTTCGACGACGTCAAGCTGCTGACCGTCGCGATCAACCGCCTTAAGCGCTGGACGCGACCGGGCCTGCTTTGCATCGGCGACGCCGCGCATGCGATGTCGCCGATCGGCGGCGTCGGCGTCAATCTTGCCGTGCAGGATGCGGTCGCGACCGCCAATTTGTTGGCCGACAAGATGCAACACGGCTGCCCGTCCGAGAACGATCTCGATGCTATCAGGCGTCGCCGCGAGTTTCCGGTGAAGATGACGCAGCGGATGCAGGAGATCGTGCAGAACAACATCATCAGCGGCGCGTTGCAGTCGGGCGACCGGCCGCTCAAGGTGCCGCTGATCGTGCGCCTCATCACCGCACTGCCGTGGCTCCAGGGCATTCCGGCGCGCCTGCTTGCGCTCGGCGTGCGGCCCGAGCACGTGCATTCGAGGGCGGCGTCGGGATCGTAGCGCAGGGAGTCGGTAGGGATAATTTCGCGTTAAATCACGCGTGCGGCGTTGCGAGCGTGCAACAGCACCCACGGATTTTCGGACCGGCGCGCGCCCCTGCGCTGCGTTAACTTTGTTGATTCGAATTTTAGTAACACCCGTCTGTGACCTTGCGCCTATCAAAGGACACGGGGTGTACCATGCGTAATAAATTGATTGCCGCCTTCGCCTGCACGACCGCTCTGGTTTCGACGGGCGCGGCCTCCGCCGCCGATCTCGGCGCGCGCTACGCGAAGGCGCCAGCTTACGCCGAGCCGCTGTTCAACTGGACCGGCTTCTATGTCGGCGGCCACATCGGCGGCGCATGGACCAACGAGCAGTTCATCAACAACGGCAACAGCGGCGGCTTCGGCGATCTCTCTCCGGGAGAAGGTTTCCGTCAGCGCAACTCGGGCATCATGGGCGGCGCCCAGATCGGCTACAACTGGCAGGCCAACAACTACGTGTTCGGCATGGAAGGCACGATCTCCGGCCTCAACAACAAGGGCTCGTTCACGAACACCGTGTTTGGCGCCGGTGACGACGTGTTCTCCTGGCGTGCCAACGTTCTGGCAACGGTCGTCGGCCGCGCCGGCTTCGCCGTGCAGAACAACCTCTTCTACATCAAGGGCGGCTATGCCGGCGTGAACAACCGTCTCTCGGTCAGCGACACCGTCGGCACGGCTGGTTCGGGCGGTCAGACCCACTGGGCCAACGGCTGGACCGTCGGCGCCGGCTGGGAATACGGCGTCACCCGCAACTGGATCGTCGGCCTCGAGTACAATTACGCGGCTTTCGGCAGCCAGACCTATCAGCTCGGGGGCACCACGACCAACTACACCTTCGACGCCAAGCCGCGCGATATCCAGTGGGCCGTCGTGCGCGCGAGCTACAAGTTCGACGCGCCGACCATCGCCCGCTACTGAGCACGTCGACCGCAACGCGACCAACGATCAAAAAAAGCACTGCCAAAATTCAAAAGCCCCGGCTTCGACCGGGGCTTCTTTTTTGCGTGGTGCCGCCCGGCCTTAGGCCATCACCGAGAAGCCGCCATCGACGGGGATTGCGGTGCCCGTGACGAAGTTCGACGCGGACGATGCCAGGAACACGGCGATGCCGGCGAAATCGTCGACGTCGCCCCAGCGCCCCGCAGGCGTGCGCGCCAGCACCCGCTCGTGCAATCCCGAGACCTGCTGCCGCGCGCCCCGGGTGAGGTCGGTATCGATCCAGCCCGGCAGGATCGCGTTGACCTGGATGTTGTCAGGCGCCCAGGCGTTGGCGCAGGCACGCGTATACTGCACGATTCCGCCCTTGCTCGCCGCATAGGCAGTGGCGAAGCTCGCACCGAAGATCGACATCATCGAGCCGATGTTGATCACCTTGCCGTTGCCTGACGCCTTCAAGGCCGGATAGGCGAGCTTCGAGCACAGGAAGGCGCTGGTGAGGTTGGTGTCGATCACCTTGTTCCACTCGTCGAGCTCGAGCTCGTGCGGCGGCTTGCGGATGCTCATGCCGGCATTGTTGACGAGGATGTCGATGCGGCCGAGATCCGTCACCACGCGCGCAATCATGGCTTCGATCGCTGCCCTGTCGGTGACGTCGGTCGCAACCGCGATCGCCTTGACGCCGCGCTGCCTGAGATCTTCGACAGCTGCGTTGGACTTCGCCTCGTTGCGTCCGACCACGGCGATGTCGGCGCCGGCGTCGGCAAGGCCGCGCGCCATGCCGAGCCCGATGCCGCCATTGCCTCCTGTTACGACCGCGACCTTGCCGCGGAGATCGAACCGGCTGGATGTCATGCTTGTATTCCCTGGTTTCTTTTATTGGTTGCTCTGCCAGATCAGCACCAGCCCGAAGCCGGCCATGGCGGCGCCATAGCCGGCCCATTGCAGCTGGTTGACCATGAAGCTCGATCGCGGCCAGGGGACGGTGCCCGTGCCCTGTCCGATCCAGAGCAGCCCGATGGCGAGGGCGAACAGGCCTGCTACAAGCAGAAATCTGCGCATGCATTCCCCCCATCGGTCCGCTTCCGTCGCGACTCGCGGCATCTACGATGCTGCGGTCTCGAAAGCTTGGGGCGCACAGTAACCGCAGCTTTGCTTCGGTTACAATGGCGGCGCCGGCAGCGGCGACGCCCGGCACACGTCGCGATGCGCAGGGCAGGGCTATCACCGATACGGTGGGGTGATCGAAGCTCAGCTCACCGCTGCGTGCCGTCGTTGGAGGCGAGCACCGGCTGCCGGCGCGCTCACAACGAAAAAGCCCCGGACGATGCCGGGGCTTTGACGTTTGATCGTGAGATCAGATCAGTACTTCGCGACGACCGGACCGGTCCAGTTGAAGCGATAGACCAGCGAGGTCGAGATCGTCTGGTTCCAGCTGTTGGCGCGGATATCGCGGCCCACCAGCGCGTTGGTACCGTCGAACAGCTCGTTCTGGGTCTTGGCGTTGTAGAAGGCCGAACGATACTCGGTCTTCATGAACCAGCCGGGCGAGGTGATGCCGAAGATGTTCAGGCTGTTCTCGACGCCGCCACCGACGAACCAGCCGTTGCGATTGTAGCTGTTCAGATGGATGCCAGCGGGGGTGCCGCCGAGGGTCGTGAAATTGGTCTGGCCGAAGTGAGCGCCAGAATAACCGCCGTTGACGTAGGAGAGAACGTTCGGGGCCACCAACCAGCCGAGGCGCACACCCGCGGCCCAGGAGGTTTCCAGCTTCTGGTTGCCGGTGATGCCAGCGATCGGATCCTGAATGGTTGCGCGGAGGCTGCCGAACTGACCGTCAGCGAACACACCGGCGACCCAGGTGCCGCTGAACTGCCAGTCGTAACCGGCGCCGACGGTGCCGAACCAACCGGAGCCGCCCTGACGCTGGTCGATCGTCAGCGGAATCGCGCCGACAGTGGTCTGGACATGCTGGTCAGCATTGGAGAGGCCGCCGCCGCCACCGCCGAAGACATAGAAGCCGGTCCAGTTGGCGACGGGCGCCGGCATCGGAGCCTTCACGTAGGGACGGGCACCAAGGTCAGCGGCCGAGGCCGAACCGGTCATCGCCGCAACAGCGGTCAGAGCGAGCAAAGTCTTCTTCATGTCAAAATCCCCAACCTTGGTCTGTCGTAGTAGGCGCGAGCGCGCTGAAGTTCGTTTCATCTGATGACCCGGACTATAGACGTTTCCCGCCGAAATGCTGTTGCCGGCTAGGCACAGTCGCCGGAAAACGCCGCTGAGCGTGCATTTGAGGCGTGGCTCTCGGATCCATAAATAACCTCGTAGAGTCAGCAACTTACACAGATTTCGAAATCTCTGGCCCGGGTAAGGTTTTGTTAGGAGGTTGGGCGTTGTCCGAAATGGAGGCAGTCCCGCCTCAGCTTCAGCGCCGTGAGTCGTTGGCCGAGTCGCGTTGGCGGCGCCGGGAATCGCTCATGGCCGTGCGGACCCTCGGCCGGCGTCATCGATAAAAAGGCGGCGTCCCCCCAAACAAAAGAGCCCCGGCTCTCGCCGAGGCTCTTGAACGGAACACGGCCCGAGGGCTCAGACGTCCAGCAATTCCTCGCTGGCAAACTCGGCCTTGTCCGAGATGAAGGCGAAGCGCGCCTCGGCCTTGGTACCCATCAGGCGCTCCACCGAATCGGCGGTGGTGTCGCGATCGTCGGCGAGCAGCACCACCTTGAGCAGCGTGCGCTTGCGCGGATCCATGGTGGTTTCCTTGAGCTGCGCCGGCATCATCTCGCCGAGGCCTTTGAAGCGGTTCACCTCGACCTTGGCGTTGGCGTTGAACTCGCTCTTGAGTAGCGCCTCCTTGTGCTTGTCGTCGCGCGCGTAGACCGATTTCGAGCCGTGGGTCAGCTTGTAGAGCGGCGGCACCGCGAGGAAGAGGTGGCCCTCGTCGATTAGCCGCGGCATCTGCCGGTAGAAGAAGGTGATCAGCAGCGAGGCGATGTGGGCGCCATCGACGTCGGCGTCGGTCATGATGATGATGCGCTGATAGCGCAGATCCTCTTCGCGATACTGCAGGAGCTGGCCGCAGCCGATCGCCTGCACGAGGTCGGAGAGCTGCGCGTTCGCCGTCAGCTTGTCCTTGCCGGCGGAGGCGACGTTGAGGATTTTTCCGCGCAACGGCAGCACCGCTTGCGTCTTGCGGTCGCGCGCCTGCTTGGCGCTGCCGCCGGCCGAGTCGCCCTCGACGATGAACAGCTCTGAGCCTTCGGTGCCGGCATCGGTGCAGTCGGCGAGCTTGCCGGGCAGGCGCAGCTTCTTGCCCGCGGTCTTGCGCGCGGTTTCCTTTTCCTGACGGCGGCGCAGCCGCTCCTCGGCACGGTCGATCACGAAGTCGAGCAGCCTGTTGGCCATGTTCGGATTGCCCGACAGCCAATGGTCGAACGGATCCTTCATCGCCTGCTCGACGATGCGCTGCGCTTCGGCGGTCGCGAGACGATCCTTGGTCTGGCCCTGAAATTCGGGCTCGCGCACGAACACCGAGAGCATCACGGCTGCGCCCACCATCACGTCTTCGGAGGTAATGGAGGCTGCGCGCTTGCCCTGGCCGACGCGCTCGGCGTGATCCTTCAACCCGCGCAGCAGCGCGCTGCGCAAGCCGGATTCATGCGTGCCGCCATCCGGCGTCGGCACGGTGTTGGTGTAGGAGGAGAGGAAGCCGTCCGCATCCGCGGTCCAGGCCACCGCCCACTCGCAGGCGCCGTGCGCGCCGTTGCGGCCCGACTTGCCGGAGAAGATGTCGGGATGCACCAGCGTGTCGGCGTGGATCGCGGCCGCCAGATAGTCCTTGAGGCCGCCGGGGAAGTGGAACGTCGCTTCGGCCGGCACGTCCTCGATGCCCTTGAGCAGGTCGGGCGCGCAGTTCCAGCGGATCTCGACGCCGCCGAACAGATACGCCTTTGAGCGCGTCATCTTGAACAGGCGCTGCGGCTTGAACGCGGCCTTGGCGCCGAAGATGTCGGTGTCGGGCTTGAAGCGCACGCGCGTGCCGCGGCGGTTGTTGACCTTGCCGAGGTCCTCGAGCTTCCCCTTGGGATGGCCGCGCTCGAAAATCATGCGATGCAGCTTCTGGCCGCGCGCGACTTCCACTTCGAGACGCGAGGACAGGGCGTTCACCACGGAAATGCCAACGCCGTGCAGGCCGCCTGACGTCTCGTAGACCTTGGAGTCGAACTTGCCGCCCGAATGCAGCGTGCACATGATGACTTCAAGCGCCGACTTCTTCGGGAATTTCGGATGCGGATCGATCGGGATGCCGCGGCCGTTGTCGGTGACGGTGAGGAATCCGTCTTCGCTGAGCTCGACTCCGATGAAGGTCGCGTGTCCGGCCAGCGCCTCGTCCATCGAGTTGTCGATGACTTCGGCGAACAGATGATGCAACGCCTTCTCATCGGTGCCGCCGATATACATGCCCGGCCGGCGTCGCACCGGTTCCAGGCCTTCGAGCACCTCGATGTCGGCCGCGGTGTAGTCGGCTTCCCCGCCGCTCGCGCGCGGCGCCGCCTTGGCTGCGCGGAGTTTCGGCTCATCGCCGCCGAAAAAGTCGTCTTTTGCTTTGGGTTTCAACTGCTTGGACATATATCTTGATGCGTTTTGAGGGCCGCATGGGCGGCGAATCGATTGGGCCGACTATGCCACTTCTGACTTGGAAAGGTTATCGCAGGGCGGGCCGGGCGGTGTCGTTGAGGGCCAATCCCGGCGATTTTACGCCGCAGCCCCTCCAATTCCCGGCAATTTGACCTGCCAGGCTGTGCCGAGCGGGGTTTTGTGACTTGATGTCACACAAGTGCTTGGCTTACCAGTCTTTTTCATCGAGCAGCACCTTGAGACGGGGCGGGAAGGCTATTTTTGATGGAGCAGTTTGCGCACGCCCTGGCCGATTTCGTGCGCGTTCACCAGGCCTGGGCGGCTCCGATCGTGTTCCTGCTCGCGTTCGGAGAATCGCTCGCCTTCATCTCGCTGCTGGTACCGGCCTGGGGCGCGCTGGTGGGAATCGGTGCGCTGATCGGGGCGAGCGGCATCAGCTTCTTTCCGGTCTGGATCGCCGGCGGCCTCGGTGCGGCGCTGGGCGACTGGGTCTCCTACTGGTTCGGCTTCCGCTACAAGGAGAGGGTCGCCCAGATGTGGCCGCTCTCGCGCTATCCGGAACTCCTGCCCAGAGGTGAGGCCTTCGTGCGGAGTTGGGGCGTGCCCAGCATCTTCATCGGCCGGTTCTTCGGCCCCCTGCGCGCCTCGGTGCCGCTCGCGGCCGGCATCTTCGAGATGCCTTATTGGAGTTTCCAGGCCGCCAATTTCGTCTCGGCCCTGGTCTGGTCGGCCGTGCTGCTGCTGTTCGGTGACGTGCTTGCCAAGATCATGGAATGGATCTGGCGGGTGATCTGACCTCCAAACCTTGACGGGAATCGGATCTGGCCTTATAGCCGCGCGCCATGATCAACGCCGCGACCATCCTGTTCGCCCGTCGCCGCCGCCGCAATCTTGCGGTTTGGGCGGTCGATCGCGTTTGAGATCATCGTCTTTGCCGCTGGATCCGATCCGCGGCATTCTCTCTCCTGTCAGCGCGATCTGATCCGGCGGCCCCCAAGGAGGCCCAGCAGGAGACCACGATGTACACGCCACCTTTTTTCAAGCAGGACCGCGCCGCAAGCCTGAAGTTCGCCGAAGAGCGCGGCTTCGGCACCATGTGCGCTTTCGACGGAAAGAAGCCGGTCGCTTCCCCGCTGCCGTTCTATCTGACCTACGCCGCCGATGGGACGCCGCAGGCCGCGTTTCATGTCGCCCGTCACAATCCGCTGCTAAAGCTTGCGGGCGGCGATGCGTCCTGGCTGCTCGCGGTCAACGGCCCCGATGCCTATGTATCGCCGGACTGGTACGTCTCGCCGGACCAGGTGCCGACCTGGCTCTACCAGTCGGTGCATCTGAGCGGGCCGGTGCGGCTGTTGTCGGATGACGAGCTGTCGGTGCAGATCGACACGCTCAGCGACAAGTTCGAGCACTGGCTGCTGCCGAAGAAGCCGTGGACGTCGGGCAAGATGACGGCGGGCCGGCTCGAAGCGATGAAGAAGGCGATCGTGGGTCTGGTGATGAATGTTGAAGAGGTCGAAGGCAGCTTCAAGCTCAACCAGCACAAATCCGACGCCGACTATGCGGCAATCTCGAATGCGCTCAGCGCCGGCGATGCCGACGCCAGGCAGATCTCACAGTTGATGCGGCAGGCAAGGCCGCAAGTTTTCGAACACGACACGAACAAGCTCGAAAGGAGCGCGTCATGAGCCTCGCTGAGACCACGAAAGCCCCGATCACCGGCGCGGCGAAAAAACCGGCAACCGTCTTTGTCGATGGCGGCTCCGGCACCACCGGGCTCGGCATCAACGAGCGGCTGAAGCTCCAGAACGACGTCGTCGTGAAGACGATCGCCGATGACAAACGCAAGGATCCCGCCGCCAAGAAGGCGCTGATGGAGGAGGTGGACCTCGTCATCCTCTGCCTGCCGGATGACGCCGCCAAGGAGACGGTCGCGCTCGTCGACAGCATGGGCGCCTCAGGCCCGAAAGTGCTGGATGCTTCCACCGCCTATCGGGTCGCGCCCGACTGGGCCTATGGCTTTCCCGAGCTGACGCCCGACCAGGCCAGCAAGATCAAGGCCGCCAGGAAGGTCTCCAATCCCGGCTGCTATCCGACCGGCGCGATCGCGCTGCTGCGGCCGATCGTCGATGCCGGCCTGTTGCCGCCCGATTATCCCGTCACCGTCAACGCGGTGAGCGGCTATTCCGGCGGCGGCAAGTCGATGATCGCAAGCTTCGAGGACGGCAGCGCGCCGTCCTTCGAGCTCTACGGTCTCGGCTTCGAGCACAAGCATCTGCCGGAGATGCAGCTCTATTCGAGCCTGACGCGGCGGCCGATCTTCATTCCCTCGGTCGGCAACTATCGGCAGGGCATGCTGGTCTCGGTGCCGCTCCAGCTCGACACGCTGCCGGGCAAGCCGAGCGGAGGGGACCTTCAGGCCGCGCTCGCCAAGCGCTACGCCGGCTCAAGGTACGTCTCGGTGATGCCGCTCCAGAACGAGGCGTCAAAGGGCGGCCGGATCGAGCCGGAGGCGCTCAACGAGACCAACATGCTCGAGCTCTACGTCTTCGCCAGCGACAAATATCAGCAGGCCGTGCTGGTCGCGCGGCTCGACAATCTCGGCAAGGGCGCCTCGGGCGCAGCCGTGCAGAACATGCGGCTGATGCTTGGATTGCCGGAGGAGTAAGGCAGCCTCGTGCCCCGGACGCAGCGCAGCACTTCTTCAGTGATGCGCTGCAGAGCCTGGGCCTATTCTTTTGTTCGCGACTTCTGGGTCCCGGCTCTGGGCACATCACTGTCGTGCTGTGCCTTGTCCGGGACATGAGACAATTGAGGCGGGACCTCGGAAACGAACGTTAGAATGGACGAGACCACCCTGCAGTTCTATCGGCAGAACGCCCGGTCCTATGCGGATTGGGCGAAAGCGCCGTCGGCGCGGCTAACGGGCTTCCTCGCCTTGTTGCCGCCCGGTGGCGCAATCCTCGAACTCGGCTGCGGCGCCGGCAATCATGCGGCGGTGATGCTGGCGGAGGGTTTTTCACTGCGTGCCACCGACGGCTCGCCCGAAATGGCGAAGATCGCGTCCCGGCGGCTCGGCCATCCCGTCGAGACGATGCGGTTCGACGAACTCGAAGCGCAACAGGCCTATGACGGCGTCTGGGCGAGCGCCTGTCTGCTGCATGTGCCGCGCGACGAGCTCGCCGGCATCCTTGGGCGGATCCATCGCGCGCTCAAGCCGTCCGGTGTGTTCTATGCCAGCTACAAGATGGGCGAAAGCGACGGCAGGGACAGCCTTGGCCGCTACTACAGCTATGTGTCGCCCGAGTGGCTTGAAGCGACCTACGCCAGCGCGGGACCGTGGATCACGCTCTCATCCGATACCAGCGTGATCCAGAGCTTCGATCAGACGCCAGCCAGCATGCTGAATCTCGTCGTTCGCAAGGCGGTGACTTGATCCATCTGATGTCTCGAAGACCGCCGGCACGAACTATGCGGCGATCCACTCCAGCAGGGCGTTCTGCGCATGCAGAAGGTACGCCTTCGCGGCCGTGCTCTGGCAGGTGGCGTGGCCCATTGCATCGGCCGTGACCTCCTGTCCCCTGGTCACCGGCGGGCAGGGGAGGAAGATCGCATCCGTGCGGCATCTGTCGAGGAGCGCGGCCGATATCCGGTACCGCGCGAGTTGATCGTGTTGCGCGCCGGCAGGCCAGCAGTCCGTGATGATCACGTCCGCATCGTACACTGCCTCCAGATCGGTGCTCGCGGTGAACCCCGGACTTGCGATGTCCCTGACATGCCAAACCACTGGATAGGCCTGGGCGACCTTGATCGGCAGAGCGATGGACGCTTCAACCCAGGAGCGGAGAATGTTGGCGTCGGGTGCCACGCCAGCCACCCTCAGGCCTTCGAGCGATCCGCGCCTGCTTTTGACATAAGCGAGATCGCCCAGCGTCTCGCAAGGATGATTTGATTGCGTTCTCGCATTGACGACCGGCGCGGTCGCGCTCGATGCCAGCTCGTGCAAGGTCGACAATTCCCGAGTGCGCACGACCAGGATGTCGAACCAGTTGTCGAGATACTTGGCGAGATCAGGCGTCGTTTCATGGACATTGAACCTGATGGGAGGCTGTACCGAGATGCCTCCCATGGCTCTCACGCCGAGATCGAATGCGGTCGTGTTCCGCCACCCACTGTCGTCGGCGATAACAGCCACGCGCTTTCCGGCGAGGCTTTGCGGCATGGCACGGCCATCCCATGCCGTCGCCAGGGCTTGCGCGCGATCGACGATGGACAGGATCGTGTCCCCGTCGAGGTCCTGAAACCGGAGAAAATCCCGGCTGGATTCGCTATGCATGAGCCCGCATCCGGGCGCGCTCAAAGCACCTTGAAGATCGCCAGTGCCAGCACGGCCTGGGCGAGGAAGCCGACGGTGAAGGCCAGTGTGCGGAAGATCGGGACGCCGAGCGCGTAGACGATCAGATGCGCGACGCGCGACCAGAAATAGACGGCGCAGGCGAGCACGGTCCATTTGGTGGAATAGTCGATCGCGTTGAGGATCAACACCAGCGGCGCGAAGATCACGAGGTTCTCGACCGCGTTGTCGTGCGCGAACATCAGCCGCGTCGCCCAGTCGGCCTGTGCCTTGTCGTTCCGGTTGGGGTTGGCCATCACGCTCCCGAGGCCGCGAACCTGACAGCGGTTGACCATATAGGGAATCCAGAGGATCCCGGTCAGGATCACCGTCAGTGTCAGCCAGAACAATTCGCGCGTCATGGTTCGATCCCCTCTGTCGTCGCTGCGTTGAGCGCGAGTCTATACAAAAGCGCGGAAGATTCCGCTATGCGCGGACCCTGACATAGCTGCCGGGCGCGTCCTCGATCGGGGGCAGGGCGTCGCTGCCGACGCTGCGCGCCGGGACTTCCTCCGGATCGATCCCGCGCAACCATTCGCGCCAGTCCGGCCACCACGAGCCCTTGTGCTCCACGGCGCCCTTCATCCACTGTGCGACGTTGACGTCCTTGATGTTGTCGTTGGTCCAGTACTGATACTTGTTCGAGGCCGGCGGATTGACCACGCCCGCGATGTGGCCCGAGCCCGACAGCACATATTTCACCGGGCCGCCGAAGAACTGCGAGCCGTACAGCACCGATTCCGCCGGCGCGATGTGGTCCTCGCGGGTGGCGAGGTTGTAGACGGGCACCTTGACCTTGGAGAGATCGAGCAGCGTGTTGTCGAGCACCATCGTGCCGGTGGAGAGCCGGTTCTCCAGATAGCAGTTGCGCAAATAATAGGAATGGTTCGACGCGGTCATGCGGGTCGCATCTGAATTCCAGTGCAACAAGTCGAACGCGCTCGGCTGTTGGCCCTTCAGATAGTTGCTGACGACGTAGGACCAGATCAGATCGTTTGAGCGGAGCATGTTGAAGGCCATCGCCATCTTCGAGCCTTCGAGCACCCCGGCCGTCTTCATGTCGTGTTCGAGGGCTGCGATCTGCTCCTCGTCGACGAACACGAGGAGATCGCCGGCATGGGTGAAGTCGACCTGGGCGGCGAAGAACGTCGCGGACGCCACGCGCTGGCGGCGCTTCTCGGCGAGCCAGGCCAGCGTGGTCGCCAGCATCGTGCCGCCGACGCAATAGCCGGCGGCGTGCACCTTCATCTCGCCGGTGACCCTCTCGATCACGTCCATCGCCGTGAGCGGGCCTTCCTTCATGTAGTCTTCCCAGCTCTTGTTGCCGAGCCGCTTGTCGGGATTGACCCATGAGATCACGAACACGGTGATGCCCTGATCGACGCACCACTTGATGTAGGACTTCTCCGGCTTGAGATCGAGGATGTAGAACTTGTTGATCCAGGGCGGCACGATCAGGAGCGGGGTGCGCAGCACCGTCTCCGTGGTCGGCGAATACTGGATCAGCTGCATCGTCTCGTTCTGGTAGATCACCTTGCCCGGCGTCGTCGCCATGTTGACGCCGACGACGAGGTTGTCCGGATTGGACTGGCGGATCTTCAGCATGCCCTTGCCGGCCGCAATGTCCTCGGCGAGCATCGTCAGGCCGCGCGCGAGGTTTTCGCCGCTGCTCGCCACCGTCTCGCGCAGCACCTCCGGGTTCGTCAGCACGAAGTTCGACGGCGACAGCGCATTGATGACCTGCTGGACGTAGAACTCGGCCTTGCGGCGCGTCTGCGGATCGAGCCCTTCGGCATCGCGCACCAGCTCCTGCGCCCATTTGGTCGTGAGCAGATAGAGCTGCATGACGAAATCGAAGAACTGATTCGATTTCCATTCCGGGTCGGCAAAGCGCTTGTCGCGGGGGTGGGGCGCGATCGCGGGCGGGGCGTCCTGGCCGGCCATGCGGCGCACCGCCGAGCCCCAGAGGTCGAGATAGTCCTTGGCGAGCTTGGTCTGCAGATCGGACGAGCGGGACGTGTCCGACAACCAGTATTCGGCGACCGACGTGAAGGTCTTGACGACCTCGGCCAGCTCGGCTGGCGGGCGATCCTGCACCTCGCCGCTCTCGCGCGGCTTGAGGTAAGCGGCCAGCGCCTTGCCGCCACTCTCCATCGCCCGCGCGACATTCATCGCGAAGGCTTCCGCATCGAACTTCGTTTCGGGTTTGGGCGTATCGGTCGTGGCCATACTCATGAGCAGAACAGTAACAACTCATTCCGTATTCGTCACCGCGAAGCTCGCATGTTTGGCGTTAAACACTCTCGAAGATGTGTTGCAGTGCGACAAATCTTCTTGGTTCTGTCACATTCGGGCCGCACCGCTCGGCTTGGTGGGCAATGGCTGTTTTCTCGCTCTCGCCATTCGGGCAGCAATGGTTTGAGCTTGGGCGCGGTCTTGGGTAAGGTTGCCCGGGGCCGTGCTTTGGGACGAGTAGGGGATTTCCCAAGTGTTTGCGTTATGGGACCTGCAAAAGACGCTGCCGATCCGCAGCGCGCTGCTGATTGCGGCGCTCGCCATGGGCGGCTGCTCGAGCCAGCTCGCGGACATGACGCCCGCGGACGCGCAGGCCCATCCTAGGGAGCCCGGCACCTACCTGCCGGTGCACGACCTG
>NZ_JALBHA010000829.1:0-1645 GCF_023006445.1 Bradyrhizobium sp. SHOUNA76 | reverse complement strand
CGATGCGGGTCGGCAGCGGCTGGTCGGCGGGCGCGCGGGTGCGACCGCCATAGGAATAGACGGCATCGATGCCCGCGCGCGCAATCGCCGCCGCAAGCAGGCTCGCATCGCTCGTTCCGCCCAGAATGAGGGCGCGTGTCATGGCTGATCCCTGGCTGACCATCATCGGTATCGGCGAAGATGGCCTTGCCGGGCTATCGGAGGCAAGCCGAAAGGCGCTCAATGACGCCGAAACCGTCTTCGGCGGTGAACGACACCTCGCACTTGCCGGCGTAGGCAGCCGCGGCCGTTCATGGCCGGTGCCCTTCGACGCCGATGTCGTTCTGAGCTGCCGCGACCGGCCGACGGCCGTGCTGGCCTCCGGCGATCCGTTCTGGCACGGCGCAGGCGCTGTTCTCGCCGAGAAGCTCGGTGGCGACGAGTGGATCGCGCATCCGGCGCCGTCGACCTTCTCGCTCGCTGCCGCGCGCTTGGGCTGGCGGCTGGAGTCCGTGACGTGCATCGGCCTTCATGCGGCGCCGTTCGAGCGACTGACGCCGCATCTGGTGCGAGATGCGCGCATCATCTGCCTGATGCGTGACGCAAGGGCTGTCGGCGATCTCGCGAAGTGGTTGACGGAACGCGGATGGGGCTCCTCACTGTTGTGGACGCTCGAGGCGCTTGGCGGGCCGCGGGAATGCATTGACCAGCATCGCGTCGACCTCTTTGCCGAGGACATTGCTGGAGATCTGGTCGCGGTGGCGGTATGGGCGAGGGGGACGCAGGGCATTCCTCGCAGCTCCGGCCTGTCCGACGACCTCTTCGTCCACGACGGCCAGATCACCAAGCGGCCAATGCGCGCGCTTGCGCTCTCGGCGCTGGCGCCGCGTCCCGGCGAACGGTTGTGGGATATCGGCGCCGGCTCGGGTTCGATCTCGGTCGAGTGGGCGCGGTGCGGCGGGACGGCGACCGCCATCGAGGCGCGCGAGGGTCGCGTTGCAAACATCCGCAAGAATGCAGCCGCGTTCGGACTGGCGCATCGGATCACTGTCGTCTCGGGGAGGGCACCGGAAGCTCTTGCTGGATTGGAAGCGCCAGATGCCGTCTTCATCGGCGGTGGTCTCGACCATGCGATGTTCGATGCGATCTGGTCGCGCCTCGCGCCTGGAACGCGGCTGGTTGCACACGCGGTGACGCTGGAGACGGAAGCGCTGCTCGGCGAGTTGCATCAGCGCCACGGTGGCGAGCTGGTGCGGGTGGAGATCGCCCATGCCGCGCCGCTCGGCCGCTATCGCTCCTGGGAGGCAGCACGTCCCGTGGTGCAATGGAGTGCGGTCCGATGAAGGTCGCGGGGCTCGGATTCAAGAAGGACGTCACGCTGGCCTCGTTGCGCGAAGCGCTGCTGGCGGCCGGCGGAGCCGAAGGCCTTGCTGCGCTTGCGACCGTTAGCGACAAGGCCAACGCGGAGGCGTTGAAGCAGCTCGCACGCGAATGCAGCGTTCCGATCAGGGCTGTCCCGGCCGATATGCTGGCGGGCATCGACACGCCGACGCAGTCGAAGCTTGTCGCCGAAAAATTCGGGACGGGTTCGATCGCCGAAGCCGCGGCGCTCGCAGCAGCCGGGCCTCGCGCGCGGCTGATTGCGACACGCGTGGTCTCGCAGGAT
>NZ_JALBHA010000828.1:0-1654 GCF_023006445.1 Bradyrhizobium sp. SHOUNA76 | reverse complement strand
ACCGCGGGTGCCGCGATCCACAGCGCCGGCGCGGCCGTGATCGCAAAGCTCGCCGATCTCGCAACCAATGACGAGCAATCGCCGCTGTTCGGCGCCGGCAATGCCGGCGTGATCGCGCGCGCCGGCAGGTTGATCCGGCGCGACGACGAAAGCCGCAGCGAGAGCTATTCCGAGATCCTTGCGCGGGCGGGCGTCACTGAGGTCGAGGCATGGGGCACCGGTGCGCCGAATCCCGCGGCGATGGAGGAATATGCCATGCATGCCCATGGCGCGGTGTTTGCGGAGGTGAAGGTCGATCCCGAGCTCGGCCAGATCCGCGTCAGCCGCATGGTCGGCGCCTTCGCGGCCGGGCGCATCGTCAACCCGCGTATGGTGCAGAGCCAGCTGTTCGGCGGCATGATCTGGGGCCTGTCTTTCGCGCTGCACGAGGAGGCGGTCACTGACCGCCGCACCGGTCGGATCATGAACGCCAATCTCGGCGAGTACCATATCCCCGTGAATGCCGACGTGCCGCCGCTCGACGTGATCACGGTCGAGGAGCACGATCCGCACGTCAATGCGCTCGGCATCAAGGGCGTCGGCGAGATCGGCATCACCGGCAGCGCCGGCGCGGTCGCCAACGCGGTGTGGCACGCGACCGGCGTGCGGGTTCGCCGTTTTCCGATTCGGATCGAGGAGTTGTTGACGCAGCCTTGAGGGTAGCGGGCGGGGCGAGACCTTCTCGCACCGCTGCTTTAGAACGTCGGCGGTGTGCAGGCCGAGATCACCTCGCACGGCTTGCCGCCGACGCAGCGGAAGCGGTGCGGGCGGCGGCTCTCGAAATAATAGGCATCGCCCGGATTGAGGATGCGGCGCTCGTCCTCGACGGTGACTTCGAGCTTGCCCGAGATCACGATGCCGCCTTCCTCGCCGTCATGGACGAGGTGGACGCGTCCGGTATCGCTGCCGGGCTCGTAACGCTCCTTCAAAATCTGGAGGCTGCGGCCGAACAGATTGTCGCCGACCTGGCGATAAGAGATCGGCTTCTTGCCGACCTCGGTCAGCTCCTCCGCGCGGTAGAAGATCTTGCGCCTCGACTCCGGCTCCAGTGCGAAGAACTCGGCGAGCCCCATCGGGATGCCGTCGAGGATGCGCTTGAGGGCGCCGACCGACGGGTTCATCTGGTTGGATTCGATCAGCGAGATCGTCGAATTGGTGACCCCGGCGCGCTTGGCAAGCTCGCGCTGCGACAGCTTGTGGCGCGCCCGGATGAATCGCAGCCGTCCACCGATGTCGACGCTCATGTTCCGGTCCTTGCGCTGGCCCTGTGTTGCAGGTGTTGCGGATCGCGCAAATATGGACCAGTCGCCCCAGTGAAATCAATGGGTTGTGGCGCAACAGAAAAGGACTTGTTGCGCTTTCCAAGCCGTGGCTCTGCTTGCGGGTCAGCAAAGGAGCGCGGCCGTGACCCTTCATCAGATTCCGAACACTATCAAGACCGACTCGTTCTGGATGCCGTTCACGGCCAACCGGCAGTTCAAGAAGGCGCCGCGCCTGTTCTCCTCGGCCGAGGTCAAGGCGCTGGTGGAGCGGGAAAGACGCAAGGCGATCCTGATTCCCGGCGACATCCGCAATCCCGAGCACTGCCGCTCCATCGTGCGTCGCACGGTCGAGG
>NZ_JALBHA010000827.1:0-1660 GCF_023006445.1 Bradyrhizobium sp. SHOUNA76 | reverse complement strand
ATTGCGCACGCCGGCGGGGCGGCGGAGTTGCGCGCGGATCAGGGCCAGCGCGAGCTGCCCGGCCAGGAGCTCGTCGAAGGCGAGGCGCGACCAGAACGGCTGGTCGGGCAGGATGTCCGTCAGCTCGACCGGCTGATGCACCCGATTGAGCGCTTCGGCGATCGGCGGAAAATTACAGCGTCGCATCACCTCCGGGCTGATCCATTCCGGCAGCGCCGGCAGCTTCTGCAGGGCCTGCGCGATCGCGCGGCGCAGCGAACCGAGCGCCAGGCCCTCCGTCAGCGGATAGACCGGATCGATGCCGGAGAGTTTTGAGATCGCTTCCTCGTCCAGCACGCGGTCGGGATGCACGATCTGCGGGATGCCGTCATACATCTGCAGCGTGCCGGAGACGTAGCGCTTCTCGCCGACCGGTAGCAGCTTCTCGACATAGCCCGGCTTGGCACGGAAGAAGGTCAGCACGACGTCGCCGGTGTCGTCGCTGGCATAGACCAGATACGGCGCGCGCGAATTGCGTGGCGGGGGCGGGCGGTGGCGGTCCACGGTGACCTCCAGCGTCACCATGGTTCCCTGCGCCGCGTCGCGGATTTTCGGCCGCGCCCGGCGGTCGATCACCTGGCTCGGCAGATGCAGCAACAGATCGACCAGCCGCGGCGTCTCGCTGCGGCTGAGCAGGTATTGCAGCAGCTTGTCCTGCTTCGGACCGACGCCGGACAGGCTGGTCACGGGGGCAAACAGCGGGTTGAGCAGGCTGGGGCGCATTCGGGAATCTAAGGTTGTTCATGGCCGTCATGCCCGGCTTTATGCCGGGCATCCACGTCTTTTTTTGCAGCCCGACGTGGATGGCCGGGACAAGCCCGGCCATGACGGACCGGATGGGCGTCCTGTCGCAACAAAAGGCTGACATGGCCGGTCCCAATGGCTATATCACCCCGGCCCGGCACGTCCGGGCTTTCTGCGTTTGACTGGATTTGAGACATGACGGGAACGACACGATCGAGCAACGGGCTGGACGATCGCCGCAAGCGGCTTCTGTTCCGCTGCTGGCACCGCGGCACGCGCGAGATGGATTTGATCCTCGGCCGCTTCGCGGACGCCGAGATCGGCAATCTGTCCGATGACGAGCTGACGCAGCTCGAGACGCTGCTCGAGGTCAACGATCCCGATCTCTATGCCGCCATCACCGGCGACAAGGTGCTGCCGGCTGATGTCACCGGCGCGTTGTTTGCCCGCATCAAGGCCTATCCGATCGCGGACGGCGGCGTATGAAACAGGGAATGAAGTCTCCGGCCGAGCTGCTTGCGCCCGGCCGTGCGCTGACGCTTGCCAATGTCGCGGAAGGCGCCGAAGGCCTCGTCGCTTCTGATCTCGCCCGGGCCATTGCGGCGCGGCCGAAGAAGCCGGCGGTCAGCCTTGCGGTGGTCTGCCGCGACGGTCCGCGCATGCAGCAGCTCGAACGCGCGCTGCAATTCTTCGCGCCCGATCTGCCGGTGCTGACTTTCCCGGCCTGGGACTGCCAGCCCTATGACCGCGTGTCGCCACATGGCGGCATCCTGGCGCAACGCCTCACCACGCTGGCACGGCTTGCGTCTCTGACGGGCAGCGACAAGCCGCTGATCGTGCTGACGACGGTGAACGCCCTCGTGCAGCGCGTGCCCGC
>NZ_JALBHA010000826.1:0-1671 GCF_023006445.1 Bradyrhizobium sp. SHOUNA76 | reverse complement strand
CGCTGGTGCAGGCTGCGGCCGCGCCGATGGGCGCGGGGGCCGGGCAAGGCGAGATGTCGAGAAGCGAGGCGCTGCGCTCGCCGCAATTCCTGATCCTGCTCGCGACCAATTTCTTCTGCTGCGCCACCCATTCCGGTCCGATCATCCACACCGTCAGCTATGCGATCAGCTGCGGCATTCCGCTGGTCGCGGCGGTGACGATCTACAGCATCGAGGGATTTGCCGGCCTTGGCGGTCGCATCGCCTTCGGCCTGATGGGCGACCGGTTCGGCGCCAAGCGCGTGCTGGTCTCGGGCCTGCTGCTCCAGGCGTTCGGTGCGCTCGCTTATGTCTTCGCGCATCAGCTTGCGACCTTCTACGCGGTCGGGGCCGTCTTCGGCTTCATCTATGCCGGCACCATGCCGCTCTACGCCGTTCTCATTCGCGAGAACTTTCCGCTGCGCATGATGGGCACGGTGATCGGCGGCACAGCGATGGCCGGCAGCCTCGGCATGGCCACCGGCCCGCTTGCCGGCGGTCTGATCTACGACGCGTTCTCCAGCTACGCCTGGCTGTACATTGCCTCCTGGGCGATGGGCCTGGGCGCGTTCCTGATGGCGATGACATTCCGCCCCTTCGCGAAGCCGCAAGGGCAAGCGGCGCCGGTCGCGGCGTGAAGTCGAGATCGAGGCGCAGCGTCAGAGCTGCGCCTCGATCGTCGCCTTGTCGATCACCGACCAGACCTGTCGGATCGTTCCATCCTGGAACGCGTAGAACACGTGCTCGGCGAAGGACACGCGCTTCCCGTTGACGGCAAGTCCAAGGAACGAACCGACCGGCGTGCAATCGACTTCAGTCGCGCAGCGATCCCCGGCGGATCCGACATCAGCAGCTCGATGTCGAAGCGCAGATCCGGAATGTCGCGAAAATCCTGCTCCAGCATCGCGCGATAGCCTGACAGACCGCGCGGCCGGGCGTTGTGAGTGACCTCGTCATGCACGTATTGTCCGAGTGCCGCCCAGTCCTGCCGGTTCAGGCAGGCGATGTAGCTGCGGTAGGTGTCGGCGAGACCGCCTCTGGACATATCGAAGCCCTGCGGCTTCGACCCTAACGCACTGACATCGCGAACCGGTCCAGCTTACAGCCGCTTTTCAAAGAACAGGTCCGGATAGGGATCGTCGTTGTAGCGCGAAATCTCGCGCCAGCCCGTGGTGCGGTAGAGCTGGCCGGCCTCGGGCAGGGCGCTGTTGGTGTCGAGCCGCAATAGTGCAATGCCGAGCCCGCGCGCAGCGTCCTCGGTTGCGTCCATCAGGCGCCGACCGAGCCGCAATCCGCGCGCGGCGGGCGCGACCCACAGACGCTTGATCTCGGCGTAGCCGTGATCGGTTCCCTTCAGGCCGACGCAGCCGATCGGCAGCGTGTCCGACATCGCGACGATGAAGCTGCCGCGCGGCCGGCGCATGTCCTTGGCGTCGGGGTCGCGCGACAGCGAGACGTCGAAGCCTTGGCTGAAGCGACGGCCGAGCTCGGCATAGTATTCGCCGAGGCAGTAGCGCGCCTCCTCGCTTCGCGGGTCCAACTCCACGAGCGCGATCCGCTCGCGGGTCAGGGTGGATGCGATCAGGTCCATCGCCGCGAGCAGCGCCTCGGCTTGCGCATGTTGCGCGAGGAAGCCCTCGGCCTGCGCGTTCG
>NZ_JALBHA010000825.1:0-1672 GCF_023006445.1 Bradyrhizobium sp. SHOUNA76 | reverse complement strand
CCTCGCTGCTGCGCGTGCCCGGCACCGGCGACCCCGTGACGCCGGAGGCCTGCCACAGCGCGGCGCCCGTGTTCGACGGCCGCATGCGCTACGACCTCAAGCTCGATTTCAAGCGCATGGAGACCGTGAAGGCGGAGAAGGGCTATCACGGCCCGGTCGTGGTCTGCTCGCTCTATTTCGTCCCTGTCGCCGGCTACATCCCCGATCGCCCTGTGATCAAATACCTCGCCGCCCAGCGCAACATCGAGATCGCGTTCGCTCCCGTGGCCGGCACCCGCATCCTGGTCCCGTTCTGGCTGAAAGTGCCGACGCCGCTGGGACCGGCCATGCTGGAAGCCACCAGCTTCATCACCACAGCCCAGCCGCCACGGGTGGCGAAGACGCAGTAGGGCCGCAGGCCCCGTCTGTTAACCCGTCATCCTGAGGCGGCCGCCTCTTCGGCTGCTCTCGAAGGACGACGGCCCGGCTCTCGCCACCAGCATATCTGCGCCAGCCGCCGCAATCGGGGCCGTTCATCCTTCGAGGCTCCCGGCGCGGTGCTCTGCACCGCGCCACTCGCGCCTCAGGAGGACGGAGAAAAAGTGCAGCGCTTTCAACCACATCCCTACTGTGCATGGGGTTGTTTTCGCGAAAATGAGCTTGGGGGCCCGACCTGCCGGGAATCCATTTGACTCCTTCCCGATTCTGATTCGACTCCGCGCCGTCCCCAACTTAACGCCTTCCGCCATCGAAACGTCACTTGTACGGCAGCCCAAAACTCCATCTAGTTGCAGCCGATAGGGACTCCCGCGACATGTTGCGTGAACGGAACGGGACTCAATCTGGAGTCAGCGATTCGGCCGCGATTCGTTCTAGAGTCGTTCCGAAGCTTAAGACCAACGGGAAAAGCGTCGCAAAGTGAGACAGTTGCGCGAGGTTTGGGGAGTACGCCTCTACACATCCGGCGTCGTCGCCCGGCTTGACCGGGCGATCCAGTACGCCGCGGCGGTTGTGGTCGAGCGGACGGGCCGCGGCGTACTGGATGCCCCGGTCAAGCCGGGGCATGACAGCGGAGTGCGTAGTGACAGCTCCGTGTGCCCAGCCGCCGGCCCGCCCCAGATAGCACTGACATTCGCCCAAATCGCCATTACCTAATCCCCCAGACATGGCCTTTTCTTCCTCCCCCTTCGCTTCCGAGCGCGCGCTTTCCGATCGAGCGGCTGGCGCGGGCGTCACTGCGGTGCTCGGGCCGACCAACACCGGCAAGACCCATCTCGCCATCGAGCGGATGCTCGCGCATCCCTCGGGGATGATCGGGCTGCCGCTGCGGCTCTTGGCGCGCGAGGTCTACAACAAGATCGCGGCGCGGGTCGGCAGCGAGGCGGTCGCGCTCGTCACCGGCGAGGAGAAGATCAAGCCGAAGAGCCCGCGCTATTGGGTCTCGACCGTCGAGGCGATGCCGCGCGACCTCGACCTCTCCTTCCTCGCCGTCGATGAGGTTCAGATCGCCAGCGATCTCGAACGCGGCCACGTCTTCACCGACCGCATCCTCAACCGCCGCGGCCGCGACGAGACGCTGCTGCTGGGCGCTGCGACCATGCGCCCCATCATCGAGCGGCTGCTGCCGGGCGTCTCCATGATCACGCGGCCGCGCCTGTCGCAGCTGGAATTCGCCGGCGACCGCAAGATCACG
>NZ_JALBHA010000824.1:0-1682 GCF_023006445.1 Bradyrhizobium sp. SHOUNA76 | reverse complement strand
AAGCCCGCGGCCCGCCGCCGCCGCGCCAATGCGATCCGCGCCCGCCGTCCGAAATTCCTGATGCGCCGCCGTGTTGCAATGACGCGCGAGCTGCCGATTCATCGCGAAGAACGCGAGATCATCGCGAGGAATTGAAGGTGCAGTAGGGTGGGCAAAGCGAAAGCGTGCCCACCTTTTGTCAATCATCGAGAGATCGTGGGCACGGCGCAAGGGCGCCTTTGCCCACCCTACGAGACCTACTCACGTCAGGCCGCCCGTATCACCGCGTCCACCAATAATCCCGCAAACAGCAGCAAGCCTGGATCGCGATTCGACTTGAACAGGCGCAGGCAAAGCTCGGGATCGTCGATCCTGAGTCGCACGATCTGCAAGGCAAGGTGCGCGGCGAAAGCGATCAGCCCGAGCCAGGCCGGCCAGCGCACATCGCCTGAGGCCAGTGCGACGCCGATCAGCATCACTGAAAGCCCGTAGAACAGGACCAGCGCCTGGTGCGTATGCGCACCGAACAGGCGCGCGGTGGACTTGATGCCGATCAGCGCGTCGTCCTCGGCGTCCTGATGCGCGTAGATCGTGTCATAGCCGATCACCCAGGAGATCGCGCCGGCATAGAGCACCAGCGCGGTGACGTCGATACGCCCGAAGGTGACGGCAAATCCCATCAGGGCACCCCAGGAGAAGGCAAGCCCGAGCACGATCTGCGGCCACCAGGTAATGCGCTTCATGAAGGGGTAGATCGCGACGATCAAAAGCGAGGCGATGCCGGTCGCAATCGCGAAGCGGTTGAACTGCAGCAGCACCACGAGGCCGATCAGTGCCTGTGCGATCATGAAGACCAGCGCCTGCTTCGTGGTCACCTGGCCGGACGGCAGCGGCCGCGAGCGCGTACGCTCGACCTTGTCGTCGAGGTCGCGGTCGGTGATGTCGTTCCAGGTGCAGCCGGCTCCGCGCATCACGAAAGCGCCGACGAAGAACAGCACGATGGTGAGCGGCAGGCCGCGGACGTCATGCGCCATGCCGCTCGCGAGCGCCGCCGACCACCAGCACGGCATCAACAGCAGCCAGGAGCCGATCGGACGGTCGAAGCGGGACAAGCGGAGGTAGGGCCGCGCCCATGGCGGCGCCAGCGTATCGACCCAGTTGCCGGTGGAATCGGCAACGCGGGCGGATGTATCGCTCATCGGGTCAGGACGTTGCCGTTGAGCGTGTCGAAGGTGCTGCCGCCCTTCTTGCCGGCATTGGCCTCAGGCGCGGAGCCCGAACCCAGCACCTCGCTCAGCGATGGGCCGGCCGGCCGCGCCTGCTGTTGCTGCATTTGCTGCGCGACGTTGCAAACCTTCGCTTGCATGGCCTCGGTGTTCTTGTGGCCTTCCTTCATCTGCCCGCCGACCTGCGGGGGAATTCCGCACTTCGCGGCATTGGCCTCGATGTACTTGAGCATCTTCCCCTCTGCCTGGCTGAAACTGCGGATCAGCTTGCAGGCCTCGTCGGGCGGCGCATGACGGTCGCTGGCGGCCTTGATCAACTTACCGCGCTTCTCGGCTTCTTCGCGCAGGGGCATGAACGCCTTCATGCAATCCTCGCCGGGGCCGGCTTGCGTCGGCGGAGCCGCGCTGAACGCACCAGCGCCACCGACGGGCGCGGCGCCATTCACGGGAAAGGACGATTGCGGCGCCGCGCCGACC
>NZ_JALBHA010000823.1:0-1684 GCF_023006445.1 Bradyrhizobium sp. SHOUNA76 | reverse complement strand
CGACATCCAGCTCGCACGCTATGCCGATGCCGGCCTGCCCAATGTCCGCACCAATGCCGAGGCCCCCGCCTCCGTGCTGGAGGAGATCGCAAAGCCGGACGCGCAAGGCGCCAAACTGCTGCGCGACGCCGCCGAGACCATGCGGCTGTCGGCGCGCGGCTATCACCGCGTGCTGCGGGTGGCGCGCACGCTGGCCGATCTCGATCATGCCGACAAGATCGGCCGGGTGCATCTGGCCGAAGCGCTGTCCTATCGCGCACTCGCGGAGGATGTACGGCAGCTGGCTTGATCATTCTGCGCATCAACCCGGCGGTAACGAGTTTCCTTTACGCTCTGCAAACCATAAGGCCCAATGAGTTCCTCGGGCCCCGGCGAGTAGAGTGTCATGTTGCGTTTCAAGATCCTGGCCTCGGTTGTTCCCCTCCTGGCGGCTGTTGCATTCGCCCGCGGCGAAATCGGATCGGTCTCACATCCCTGCATCGCGCTCGGCGACACCTCGGTCGAGCTGACCTCGCTGTTCTGGACGGCCGGCGTGCACGTGGCCTTCACCGAGGATCCGGAGCGCGCCACCGTGCGGGTCCAGATTACCGATGATGCTGACGCGGCGGACTTCGCCGTGGTCGACGACGGCCTAGGTTCCGAACCGGACTCCTGCCAGGCCAATCCGTCGACGCGCCTTGTCTCGATCGCCGCTCAGCCGGTCGATGGCGGGCCGGTGGTCTACCTCTCCAGCGAGGGCCCGGCTGATTATCGCATCTATGTGCGCTCGAAGACGTTCTCGCAGCGCGAGGCGGCGGCGCTGATCGTCGGCGCCCATGGCGGCCATCGCCCGCTCCCGCTCCAGGCCGCCTCGCTGTAAATTGTTTGAGCATGATCTTTCGGAAAACCGCCGAACACTTTTCCGGATCATGCTCTGAGGCGTTAACACCTCGTTAATCCTGTTTGGAGGCGACGCCAAAGCCTCAAGCTGTTCGCAAGGTCGGCGCGACATCGTCACAGCCGGCGGGTGGCAGGATTTCGAAAAGAGTCGGGGTCGGTGACGATGGGTCGGACGTTCCGGATCAAGGTGCGCATGCGCCGCTTCAGGCGACAGCACCCCCGAATTGCCTTTGCGATCCGCTCCTTCATGATCTTCTCGGCGACCTTCGGCGGCGCCTATGGTTTCGTGACCGGCAGCCGGTCCGAGAATTCCGGCTACGACCCCCACGCCTTCGCGATCGGCGCCAGCTTCCTGTTCGCGCTCGCCTGCCTCGGCCTTGCGACGCTGAGCATGCGCCTGCGCTTCGTCCATAAGCGGCTGCGTAAGCTCGCCGCCCACAACGAGGCGCTGATCGACCGCAATTGGGAGCTGAAGGAAGCGGAAGAACGCGCCCGCAGCCTGTTCGAACAGCAGGGCGACCTCATCGTGCTGCGCGACACAAGCGGCCGCATCACCTTTGCCAACGAGGCCTATTGTGCCCTCGCCGGACAGGTGCGCAGCGCGCTGGTCGGCACGCGTTTCGACTTCGACGTGCTGGAGCAGGGCGACAGCGCGCGCGAGAGCAACGGCACGCGCATCCACGACCAGAAGATCGCAACCCCGCTTGGCGCGCGCTGGATTGCGTGGCGCGAGGGCTACGTCCGCCTCGATGCCGGGCAACCCGCCGAATTGCAGAGCGTGGGACGCGACGTCACCGACCGCACC
>NZ_JALBHA010000822.1:0-1698 GCF_023006445.1 Bradyrhizobium sp. SHOUNA76 | reverse complement strand
GGGCGGCGTGCGGGTCAGGGCGACGTAGATGAAGCGCTCGTCCTCGAACGGCACCTCGGCACCCTTGATCTGGCGGTGCGCCTGTGAGCGCGGCAGGCGCTGGGAGAAATGGCACCAGTCGGGCGCGGTGAGCGGGCAGGGCTTTTCGTGCGGGCAGGGCGCGGCGATATAGGCACCTTGTGCGATCAGTTGCTGGCGCAGCGCGAGGATGCGCCTATAGCCGGCTGGCGTGCCGGGCTCGATCACGAGCAGCGCGTGGCAGGCTTTGGCCCACATCGCCTCGGTGAGCTTGCGTTGGTCAGCCTCACTGAGCTCGCCGATGATGTAGCTCGCAATGACGAGGTCGGCTTGCGAGGCCTCGGCCAGGTTGCCGCCGGCATCGCCCGGCAGATAGCGGCACTCCGCCAGACGCGTGCTGTCGCGTGCCAATTCGAGCGCGAGCCGGCTGAGCGTGGCGTTGGCGTCGAGCAGCGTGAAATCTTGGAGCGACGGAAAGGCTTCCGCGGCCGCCCAGCTCGCGCTACCCGGGCCTGCGCCAACGTCGAGCAAGGTTTCCGGGGCTAGATCAGGCACGATCGCCGTGAGTGCATTGAGGCTGGCCGCCACCGCCGCGTAGGTCGCCGGCATGCGCGCGAGCGCATAAGCGAGCGCATCGGCTTCGGACTTGATCATGCCGGAGCCACCACCGGCGCGATAGGCGGTTGAGATCTTCTGCGACCGCTGCGCGGCGTCGCTGCGCGAAAAGCCCTGGAGCTTGCCGTCGAGGGCTGCCTTGAGTTCAGCAGGGAGGGTGGGGGCGATCATCAGCAACCTCGCGTCATTCCAGAGCGCGCGACGCGCGAATCCGGAAGCTGGAGATTGTAACGCGAGATTCCGGGTTCTCGCTGCGCGAGCCCCGGAATGACGCCAGAGATATCACGCCACGTTCTGGTCGAGGATGTCCACGGCCTCTGACAGGCTCACCGACACCAGTTGCGACACGCCGCGCTCGGCCATGGTGACGCCGAACAGGCGGTTCATCCGCGCCATCGTGATCGGATTGTGCGTGATGATGATGAAGCGCGTGTCGGTCGAGCCGGTCATCTCGTGCAGGAGGTTGCAGTACCGTTCGACGTTGTGGTCGTCGAGCGGCGCGTCGACTTCGTCCAGCACGCAGATCGGCGAGGGGTTGGTCAAGAACACCGCGAAGATCAGCGCCATCGCGGTCAGCGCCTGCTCGCCGCCCGAGAGCAGCGACAGCGTCTGCGGCTTCTTGCCGGGCGGCTTGGCGATGATCTCGAGGCCGGCTTCCAGCGGGTCGTCGCTCTCGATCAAATGCAGCGCGGCTTCGCCGCCGCCGAACAGCTCGACGAACAGGCGCTTGAAGTGGTTGTTGACGACCTCGAACGAGGTCAGGAGCCGCTCGCGCGCCTCCTTGTTGAGGCTCTGGATGCCCTGGCGCAGCCGCTTGATGGCTTCGACGAGATCGTCGCGCTCGGTGACCAGACCATTGTGCTGGGTCTCGACCTCGCGCAGCTCTTCCTCGGCGCGCAGATTGACGGCGCCGAGGCGCTCGCGGTCGCGGCGCATCTTTTCGAGGTCTTCCTCGATGTCGTGCAGCGGCGGCAGCTCGGCGCCGGGCTCGATCTCGGCCAGACCTGCAACGGCCTGCGGCTCGACTTCGAGCATGTCGCGGATCTCGCGCTCGATGTCCTCGAG
>NZ_JALBHA010000821.1:0-1708 GCF_023006445.1 Bradyrhizobium sp. SHOUNA76 | reverse complement strand
GCCAGACCGCGCCGCGCGCCGTGGCGGCGGTGCTCCCTGCGCAAGCGCCGATGCGCCAAGAAGTGAAGGTCCAGCCGACCGTCGCTCCCGTCGTTGATCCTGGCATCGATCCCGCTTTGGCAGAGCCCGCGCCGCTCCAGCCGGAGATGACGACCGATATGGACGTCACCGAATTCACCGAGATCGAGCGTCTCGCCGACAGCCTGCTTGCCGCCGGCGCTGCGGCGAAGAAGATCACGGTGCTCGGTACCGCGGCCGGCGAAGCCATCACGCTGTCGACGTTGACGCTCGCCCGGCATCTGGCGCGCGAGGCGCGCGTCGTCGTGGTCGATCTCGCCGCGTCCTCGCCGACGATCGCCGCGGTGTCGGTCGATGCTTCGGCTTCCGGCCTTGCCGAGCTGATGCAGGGCGAGGCGTCGTTCGCGCAAGTTATCACCCGGGACAAGCTGTCGCGGCTGCATCTCGTCATGGCGGGCCGTCCCGGCTTCGACCGTAGCCTGCTGCAATCGCCGCGGGTGACGCTCGCCATCGACGCGCTGCTGCGCGCCTACGATCACGTGCTGATCGACGCCGGGAGCGCCTCAGACCTTCCGGCCGAGCTGCTGACGGCGCATGCCCGCGCCGTCGTGGTGCCCGATGTGTCGATGGCACCGGATGCGCGCACGCTGATGTGCGAGCAGCTGAGGGCGGTCGGCTTCAGCGAGGTGACGATGCTGAGCAAGCCGGTGCAGGCTTCGGATGCGGTGGACGCGCCGCGCGTGGTGGCGGCGTAGGCTTTTCGTTCTTTTTCCGCGCACACGGAATCGTAGGGTGGGCAAAGGCGCGAAGCGCCGTGCCCACCACCTATCCAATACAGTAACAGACGACGTGGGCACGCTTCCGCCTTCGCTCTTCGAGCGACGGCGGACAAGTCGCTTTGCCCACCCTACGATCTCGACGTTCGCGGAGAGGTTTTACCCGAACGCCTGCCGCAGCCGTCGCGCCAGGTCGAATAGCATCTGGTTCTGCTTCACCAGCCGCTTGCCATGGCTGAGCGAGGACATCGCCATCGCCGCGAGTTTTCCGCGCGAGGTCAGCGGAACAAAACTGTCAAAGATCTCTTCGTCGTCCTTGCAGAACATCCGCTTATAATCGTCCGAACCGATGCCGAGGTCGAGCGAGCGGTAGCCGCGCTCGCCGTAGCGATCGATGATATAGCGCATCAGGATCAGGCCGGGGCTGTAGCGGGCGTGCTCGGACATCGTGTAGGTGTTGAACATCATCGAGAAGCGTTCGCCGTCGGCGACCCCGGCGAAGATCGCGATCACTTCGTCGTCGCATTCGAGCGCGTGGATGTCGATGACGTGGCCTTCACCGCGCGGCGCAAGGCAGGCGCTGCGGACGAACTGTTCGACGTCGGGCTCGGCGAAGACGTTCGGGAGCTTCTGTTCCGCCATTCGCACCGGCTTGACGCGGAAGAACCAGTCGAGCAGGCGCGTGATGTCAGCGTCTGACGTGGCAAGATGATAGCGATAGCCGGCGAGGGCCTGGAGCTTCTTTTCCTTGCTCTTGAGGCGGCGGCGGAAGGAATTGCTGATCCGCGATGCCGGCGGCCCGCCCGGCTCCATCACCAGCTGCGGGCAGCCGTTGATCGCGCTCTGTCGCGGCAGCAGCGCAAACGGGTTCTGCTGGTCGTGCCAGCGCAGCGGCTGCTGCGTCAGCGCGAGCA
>NZ_JALBHA010000820.1:0-1709 GCF_023006445.1 Bradyrhizobium sp. SHOUNA76 | reverse complement strand
GGTCGAGCGCGGCCTCCGCTGCTTCCTGCGCCTCGGCGCGCATGATGTCGGCGACCCCCAGCCATTCCTGGCTCTGCTGATTGGGCTCGATGATACGCAGCATCACCACGCCGCCGCCGGCGCGGATCGCCCAGCGGCTGGCATAGTAGACCGCGCGATCCCATTCGGCGGTGTCATCGACGATGACGAGGCATTTGGGCTTGTGACCCGGCTCGAAGCAAAGTCGCTTGCTGGTCATGCATGTCCCGGAATGTGCAGGGACGGCATGCTGCCACACTCCCGCAGCGTTGGGGAGAGGAGATGCGGCCGGCGCGCTGGCCCCGGACCGTCTCTAGCGCCGGTAGATGAAGCCGACGATATCCTTGGAGAGCTTCATCGTCTCGTCGGCGATGGCGCGGGCGCGGTCGGCGCCGTCGTTCAGGGTCGCGTCGATGTGGCCGGGGTCGGCGACGAGGCGCTTCATCTCGCCGGCGATCGGCGCGAGCTTGGTGACGCACAGCTCCGCCAGCGCGTTCTTGAAGCTGGAGAACTGGCCGCCGCCGAAATCGCGGAGCACGTCGGCCTTGGCGCGGCCGGAGAGCGCGGCGAAGATGCCGACGAGGTTGTCGGCTTCGGGACGGGCTTCCAGGCCCTTCTCCTCTGACGGTAGCGGTTCCGGATCGGTCTTCGCCTTGCGGATCTTCTGCGCGATGGTGTCGGCATCGTCGGTCAAATTGATCCGCGAATTGTCCGACGCATCGGACTTCGACATCTTCTTGGTGCCGTCGCGCAAGCTCATCACGCGCGTCGCCGGCCCCGTGATCAGAGGTTCCGGCAGCGGGAAGAACAGGCCGTCATTGGCGCCCTGGGCGCGAATGGAATCGCCGAAATCGTTGTTGAACTTCTGCGCGATGTCGCGCGAGAGCTCGAGATGCTGCTTCTGGTCCTCGCCGACCGGCACGTGGGTTGCGCGGTAGAGCAGGATGTCGGCGGCCATCAGCACGGGATAGTCGAACAGACCCACCGAGGCGTTCTCGCGGTCCTTGCCGGCCTTCTCCTTGAACTGGGTCATGCGGCCGAGCCAGCCCATGCGCGCGACGCAGTTGAAGATCCAGGCAAGCTCGGCATGGCCCGAGACCTGGCTCTGGTTGAACACGATGTGCTTCTTCGGATCGATGCCGGCGGCGATGAACGCCGCGGTGACCTCGCGGGTGTTGCGGGTGAGCTCGGCCGGGCCGCCCCAGACGTCGACGCCTTGCGTGATCGCGTGCATGTCGACGACGCAGTAAATGCAGCTGTGGGTTTCCTGCATCTTCACGAAGTTGACGATCGCGCCGAGGTAATTGCCGAGATGCAGATTGCCCGTCGGCTGGACGCCCGAAAAAACCCGTTCAACGAATGGCATGGTCAGCTTTCCCATAGGTATTCGGCCGTCGTTTCCAACAGCGGCGCTGCCCCGTCAAGGGTATTTCGCTGCGCTCGCGGTTTAGGTAGGCCGTTTCAACGCGTTAACCGCCTCGCGCCAGGAAGCTGCGCCGAGTATTTGCAGAAGCAGGCCATAGACCGCCATTCCGGCTCCGATCTGCACGCCCAGCGCGACGAATTTGATGAAGCCATGGGTCTCGGCAGGCACGAGGCCCACGGTGAGCCAGAGCAGGGCGCCCATGGCGGCTGCGGCGAGCACGATCCGCGGCAGCCGCTTGCGGGCGGTGGCATCGACCGAGAAGCCG
>NZ_JALBHA010000081.1:0-17372 GCF_023006445.1 Bradyrhizobium sp. SHOUNA76 | reverse complement strand
GGGCCCTTCTGCCATGGCCGAGCTCTCCCGGCGCAAGCGGCACGAGCGGGATCGTCGTCGCGACCTCCTTTACCGCCTGCTTGACCGTTCCGCGCGGGATCCGCGGGGTGGCGATCGCGACGCGCATGCGGCTCGCAAGCGGTACGATCGCCTTGGTCGGCCGCTTCATCATGGCCACGGCGACGCCCGCGCAGACCGCGGCCAGCACCAGCAGCACGGCGGCGACGGCGCCAAAGCCCCAGAATTGTCCGTAGCTGATTGCAACCCAGCGGTAGAGGGCAATCAGGCCGACGAAGAAGGTCGCGATCACGAACAGCCCGGCCACTGCGAACAGACCAGCCGCGACCGCGTAGGACGTCGCGCGTCCGGTGGCCTGGCTGGTGCGGTCCCGCAAATACGATTGCGCGGCGCGCTTGAGATGGTTGAGCTTCAGCGCCATGCCGGCGCGCAGCAATTCGCCCGATGGCGCGAGCATGGGGACATCCTCCGAGAGCAAGAACAATCGTCGGGGGATGAACGTGGCGATATTTGAGTTGTTCCGACGGAGCTCGATCCGTCGTGAGGAATCAGCCGAGATCGGCGGCCGCGATCCAGAACACCTCGCCCTCGGAATCCTCGGTGTCGAGCCAGAGCAGCGGCAGTTCCGGAAAGGCCTCGTCGACCAGTTCGCGGCCGCGGCCGATCTCGCAGATCAGCCCGCCATCCGGCGTGAGGTGATCGGGCGCCTCGCGCAGGATCCGGCGCACCACGTCGAGACCGTCGCTTCCGCCATCGAACGCGAGCTTCGGTTCGGCCCGGCATTCCGGCGGCAGCGCCGCCATGCCCTCGGCATCGACGTAAGGCGGGTTGGTGATGATCAGGTCGTATTTGTTGTCGCCGAGCGGCGCGAACAGGTCACCGCGATACAGGCTGATCCGGTCCTCGAGCCCGTATTCGCCGACATTTCGCGTGGCGACCTCGAACGCGCCCTTGGAGATGTCGACGGCATCGACGGCGGCGTTCGGAAAATGATGCGCGGCGAGGATGGCAAGGCATCCCGATCCCGTGCAGAGATCGAGCACACGCTCGACGGCCGTGGGATCGTCGATCAGCGCGCCGGCGCCTTCTTCGCCGCCGAAATGCGACTCCAGCAGTTCGCCGATGAAGGAGCGCGGAACGATGACACGCTCGTCGACATAGAAGGGCAGGCCGCGCATGTAGATCTTCTTGACGAGATAGGCGGCCGGTTTGCGCGTGGTGACGCGCTGATGGATGAGATCGAGGACGGTCTTGCCCTCGGCGGCCGTGACGCGCGCGTTGGCGAACATCTCGAACTGTTCGGGATTGAGATGCAGCGCCTCGCTGACCAGGAAGGCTGCTTCGGCAACCGGATCTGTCGTGCCATGGGCAAAGGCGAGCTCGGCTTCGACAAAGCGGCTCACCCCATAGCGGACGAAATCGGCCAGCGTGAGAAGCTCGCCCGGAGCGACCTTGGCAGGTTTTAGCGCGGCGCGGCCGCGCACGGTCTTTTTGGATGCTTTTGCCATCAGGATCGGGTCCAACGTGCGGCGGCTTCGTCGTCGCGGGCCTGGGCCTCGACCCAGCCGGTGCCGGCTTCGCTTTCTTCCTTCTTCCAGAACGGCGCGCTGGTCTTGAGGTAATCCATCAGGAACTCGGCCGCCAGGAAGGCGGCCTGGCGATGCTGCGATGCGGTCAGCACCAGCACGATGTTCTCGCCCGGCATGAAGCGGCCAACGCGGTGGATGACCGTGACACCGTTCAACGGCCAGCGCGAGATCGCCTCGTCGACATGACGCCTGATCTCTTCCTCGGCCATATCAGGGTAATGTTCCAGCGTCAGCGCGGCGATGTTCGCGCTGTCCTCGTCGGCTCGGCAGATGCCGGAGAAGCTCACGACGGCCCCGATGTCGGTGCGGCTCTTGGTCAGGAGGGCGATTTCGCGGGCGATATCGAAATCGTCCTCCTGAATACGGATGGTAACGGGGCAGGGAACAGAGGAGGCCATGGTCTAGCCGCCGGTCATCGGCGGGAAGAACGCGATTTCGCGAGCGCCGGTGATCGTCGCATCCGATTTGACATGGGCGCGGTCGATCGCGGCGCGGATCACCTTCGGCTTCTCGAACGCATACGCATAGGCTTCGCTTTGACCGGACAGCCAGGCAATCAGCTCTTCCACGGTGCGCACAGTCGCAGGCGGCTCGATGGTTTCTTCTGCCTTGCCGACGCGCTCGCGCACCCAGGCGAAATATTTCACCTTCATCCCTCGTCCTCCTTGATGAGGTGATGGATGCCGGCGCGGAAATAGTCGTAGCCGGTATAAATGGTCACGATCGCCGAGGCCCACAGCAGCGCCAGTCCGATCATCGAGACGACGGGCGCCACCTCGTCGCCGGCAGGTCCCGCGAGCAGAAAGCCGATCGCAACGAGCTGGACCGTGGTCTTCCACTTGGCAAGCTTGGTCACGGGCACGCTGACGCGGAGCGCGGCAAGGTATTCGCGCAGGCCCGAGACCAGGATCTCGCGGCACAGGATCACGATGGCGGCCCACAGCGACCAGCCATGGATGATGCCGTCGGCGGCCAGCATCAGCAGGCACGAGGCGACCAGCAGCTTGTCGGCGATCGGATCGAGCATCCGGCCGAACGCCGATTGCTGATTCCAGATCCGCGCGTAATAGCCGTCGAGGTAGTCGGTCACCGCGGCCCCGATGAAGATGGCCACCGCCACCCAGCGCAGCCACAGCGGCTGATCCAGAATCGACTGCGCATAGATACACCCCACCACGACCGGGATCGCCGCGATCCGGCCATAGGTCAGGATGTTCGGGAGGGACATCGCGCGGCTGGTCGTCCCTCGTGTCGTGGCGATGTTCATCCGTCCTACCAATACCGCTGCGGCCTGAAGGTCAACCGTTCCGCTCCACAGATGGGGTGCGGGATGCGACGATCATATGACCCTAGCTCCCTTTGGGCCTTTAGTTCATCCCGGCTGGGGATGGAAATACTCGAAAATCCTGCGGGCGCTCTCGGCGCTCACCCCCGGAACCTTGCCGAGATCGGCGATCGAGGCGCGTTCGATCTCCTTCAGGGTCCCGAAATGATGTAGCAAGGCACGTTTGCGTGACGGGCCGATGCCCGGAATCTCCTGCAAACCGGCCTCGCGGATGTCCTTCTTGCGCAGCTTGCGGTGCGAGCCGATGACGAAGCGGTGGGCCTCGTCGCGCAAACGCTGGATGAAATAGAGCACGGGATCGCGCGGCTCCAGCTTGATGGCCTCGCGTTCCGGCATGAACAGGGTCTCGCGGCCGGCATCCCGGTCCGGCCCCTTGGCGACCGACATCAGCGACACCTGGGTCAGGCCGAGATTTGCGAAGATCTCGCGGACGGCGTTGAGCTGGCCGCGGCCGCCGTCGATGATGACGAGATCGGGCCATTGCGGGAAATCGTCGTCCTTCGCCTTGACCGAGCCCTCCTCGGGCGGAGTGATCAGGCGTTTGAAGCGTCGCTCGAGCACCTCGCGCATCATGGCGAAGTCGTCGCCGGGCGTGATGCCTTCCGACTTGATGTTGAACTTGCGGTACTGGTTCTTCACGAAACCATCAGGTCCGGCGACGATCATGGCGCCGACCGCATTGGTGCCCTGGATGTGGCTGTTGTCGTAGACTTCGATGCGCCTGGGCGAATGCGGCAGGCTCAGCGTTGCGGCTATGGCGTCGAGCAGGCGGCTTTGCGTGGCGGTATCGGCAAGCTTGCGGCCGAGCGCCTCGCGCGCATTGGTCAGCGCGTGGGCGACCAGCTCCTTCTTCTCGCCGCGCTTGGGCGCGGTGACCTCGATCTTGTGGCCGGCCTTGATCGAGAGCGCATTGGCGAGCAGCTCGCTCTCCTCGATCTCGTGCGAGAGCAGGATGTTCCTCGGCGGCGGCTTGTCGTCGTAGAACTGGGCGAGGAAGGAACCGAGCACTTCTTCCGGGGTGAACGTCTTTTCCGCGCGCGGAAAATAGGCCCGGTTGCCCCAGTTCTGGCCAGTGCGAAAGAAGAACACCTCGACGCAGGAGAAGCCGCCCTCCTGGTGGATGGCGAACACGTCGGCTTCCTCGACCGTGCGCGGATTGATGCCCTGCTGCGACTGGATCGCCGACAGCGCGGCGAGGCGGTCGCGGTAGAGCGCGGCGCGCTCGAACTCGAGCTCACCCGCCGCCTTCTCCATCTCGCCGGCAAGCTCCTGCTTCACCGCATGGCTTTTGCCTGACAGGAAGTCGCTCGCCTCCCGCACCAGCGTCGTATAGCCGGGGAAGTCGATCTCGCGGGTGCAGGGGCCGGCGCAGCGGCGGATCTGGTAGAGCAGGCAAGGCCGGGTGCGGCTCTCGAAGAAGGAATCGGTGCAGGAGCGGATCAGGAACGCGCGCTGCAAGGCCGTGATGGTGCGGTTGACCGCGCCGGCGGAGGCAAACGGACCGAAATAGCGTCCGGGCCGGCTCTGCGCGCCGCGATGTTTCAGGATCTGCGGCGCCCAATGGTCGCCGGTGATCAGGATATAGGGAAACGATTTGTCGTCGCGCAGCTGCACATTGAAGCGCGGCCGAAGCTGCTTGATGAGGTTGGCTTCCAGCAGCAGCGCTTCGGTCTCGGTATTGGTCGAGACGATTTCCACGGTGACCGTGGCGGCGATCATGCGCAGGATGCGCGCCGGCTGCGGCGCATTCTGGCGCGCATAGTTGGAGAGGCGCTTTTTGACGTTCTTGGCTTTGCCGACATAGAGCACGTCGGCATTCGCATTGAGCATGCGATAGACGCCGGGCGAGGTGGGGGCGAGGCGGACCGCGCGTTCGATCGCCTCGTGACCGCTCGCCAGCGGCCCTTCGCCGACCGCGCCGCTCTCTTCAAGGATATCAGGCAGCCGCGCGTCGTCCTCCTCCTCGCCGCCGCTGGTGGCGGGATCGAGGTCCGGAGGCGTCTCGGCTGGAGCGTCCGGCGCGGAGCCACGCACGGGTCTGCGCGCGCGCGCATCGTCCGGATTGTCGGGGGAATCGTGAACCATGGAGCGAATTTAGGCGCTAGGGGTGCCGATTTGAAGTTCCGGCCGTGCGGCGCGCACAGGATGGCGACGCAGTTCCCGGTAACACTCGCTTAAGCCTGTTAACAGCGCGGTAACCCGGCTTAACAGGCCTTTAACTTAAAACTCTCGATAAATCTTACGCGAAAAAGTGGTGGTTCCGTAACCATGCGGTTTGCCTCGCGCGGCGGCGTCAGGCTTCGCACCGGTTGCAACAGTTGCGTTGGAGTGTGTGATGAAGGGGCTCGTTGTGGGCGCGGCCGCGTTGGTTGCAGCCGCCTGGACAGCTTCGGCAGAGGCCGCCGATCTCAATTACGGGCAGCGTGCGCCCTATACGGTCAACCAGCCGCTGAATGCGTATAGCTGGGCAGGTCCCTATCTCGGCGGCAATATCGGCTACGAATGGGGCTCGGTCGACAACAATCCCTCAAAGCCGTCCGGCTTCGTCGGCGGCGTGCAAGCCGGCTACAACTTCCAGAACGGCCCGTTTGTGTTCGGCGTCGAGGGCGACATCCAGGCCGCCGGCGCCGACGATACCTTTGCGCCGTGGAAATTCTCCAATCCGTGGTTCGGTACCCTGCGCGGCCGCGCCGGCTACGCCTTCAACAACGTGCTGTTCTACGGCACCGCCGGCCTCGCCTTCGGCGAGCTGCGCGCGCAGACCTTCGGCTGGACGGAATCGCACACCACCGCCGGCTGGACCATCGGTGCCGGCGCGGAAGTCGGCCTGGCGCCGAACTGGAGCGCCAAGCTCGAATATCTCTACATCGACCTGTCGACCAGTCAGTTCGCAATTACGGGCGTGTCAAACGGCTATAGCGCCAGCGTTGTGCGCGCTGGCGTGAACTATCGCTTCTGATAGCTGAAGAAGAAAATACCGGACAACAACTCCCGGCCGCTCGCGGCCGGGATTTTTTTGCGCGAAATGTTGCGCCGAATGTTGCTCGTCAGGCCCGCTAGGAGAGGATGACCAGATTGACCGCCTTCGGCCCCTTCCCCTTCTTGTCCGGTTCGACTTCGAAAGTAATACGCTGTCCTTCCGCAAGGTCCTTCAGTCCGGCCCGCTCCACAGCAGTAATGTGCACGAAGACGTCGCGGCCGCCGTCGTCAGGCTTGATAAAACCGTAGCCGCGTTCGCCGTTGAAAAACTTAACCGTTCCCGTCATGGCCATCGGGAAACTCCCCCTCATTGCTCCTCCGTCGCGACGCAGACTCACGTCACGACATGACCGGGCTTACGGAGCCCGGGAGAGCTGGCCATCCTTGGGCGGACCTCAACGGTCCGGCCGGATCTTTCTTAGGCCTTCACTCCGCCGCAACCATTCGCGGAAGCGGAACGCAAAGCCAGTCACAAAAACAGCATAATACGGTTCTCAGCAGATTGACTACCGCTCCTGCATATTTTTCCCAAGAATGCCGGAGTGTTACGGCCTCGGGACCTCCAATCGGAATCTGGCAGCGCCGCCCTGGCCGAGCGGCATTTCCAGCTCGGGCAGGATCGTCTTGAGCTCGCCCTGCAGCGTATAGGGCGGATTGACGATCAGGAGCCCGGTCGAGGCGAGAGCCCCGCCATCGAGCTGGGGCGCGACGCTGAACTCGAGGCGCAGACATTTTCCCGGTGGTTTTGCTGCAGCTGCGAGCCGCGCCACCGTTTCGGCCAGCGTGTCGGTGGCACGCCGGTTCTTGGCCGGATACCAGATGACATAGATGCCGGTCGGCCATTTCGCGAAGGCCGTCGAGAAGGCTTCACCCAGCCGCTCGAACTCGTCCTTTGCTTCGAAAGGCGGATCAATCAGCACGACACCGCGCCGCTCCTTTGGCGGCACGAAGGCCGGCAGCGCCACCCAGCCGTCGAGGTCGACCACGCGGGCCTGTTCGTCGCGGCGCAGCACGCTGATCAGCGCTTTTCGCGCCTTCGGCTCGAGCTCGCAGGCGACGAGGCGGTCCTGAGGCCTGAGCAGGCCGCGCGCGATCAAGGGGGAGCCCGGATAGGCCTTGAGCTCACCCTTCGGATTGAAGGCGCGGACGATGTCGAGATATGGCTTGGCCAGCGCCGCGCTCTCGTTCGACAGGCGGGCCTGCATCAGCCGCGCGATGCCGGTCAGCCATTCGCCGCTCCGGCGCGCCTCGTCGCTGTCGAGATCGTAGAGGCCCGCGCCGGCATGGGTGTCGATGACGCGGAACGCCCCCGGCTTGTCCTGCAGATAGGTGATGATGCGCGCCAGCACGATGTGCTTGATGACATCGGTGAAGCTGCCGGCGTGAAAGGCGTGACGGTAATTCATGGCGAAGGTCTGCGGCTCACGGGAGAGAATGCGCAGCATCTTCTACTCGTCATGCCCGGGCTTGTCCCGGGCATCCACGTCCTTCGTGATGCGTTGTGAAACTCGGATGGCCGGGACAAGCGCTCCATGACGATGCGGGCGGCCAGTTTCGCGAACTAACCGCCTCTGATCGGCGGCATGGTGACCTGATCGCGGCGGCAGGCGCGGCGTTCGATCTCGTCGCAGGCGCGGAATTGCAGGTCCTTGCTGAGGCAGATGCGGACCTCGGAGAGCCGGGTCCGGTTGCAGGTGACGGAGACGGCGGTATTGCTCAGCCCCGGATTGGCCTTGATGAAGGCCTCCTCCACCTCCGCCGGCGCCACGGTCCTGGCCTGCGACAGATCGAGATATTCGGCTGGAATCTTGATCGCCGCGCGCGCTTTGCGGATCGTCTCGAAATAGCTGCGGCCTTCGAGGCCCGAGCAGGTGCCGTGCTTGTCCCATTCGTTGAAGATCAGGCCAGGCGCCGGCATCAAATCGAGCATCGAGGAGACGATGCTGCGGTTCAGTCGCGGCGCGGGACGCTGGCAATATTCGGGAAAGCCATTCTCATATTGCGGCCACAGCCCATGCACCACGAAGGCGTAGGGCCGTCCGCCGCACTGGATCTGGGAGCGGCCACCGCGCTCCGCGGCCTCCTCGCAGAACGAGGGCGACCACGACAGCGACAACACATAGAAGTCGAACTCGCCAGGCGCGTTCTGCCGCTTGTCCTGGGCCTTTGCGTCACTGGCGAACGAGGCCAGGCCCGCGGCAAGGATCAGGGAAAGGGCCAGCGAGATCACCAGGCGGGAGAACGAATGCAATCTGGAATGAAACATGGCAACGCCCCTCAACTAGACTGTGCACGGAAGCCTAGCAGGCAGCAAGAACATTTCAAGAACAAAATTCAGACGGCGGCCGCCGGCCGCCCCAATAGGTCCGAATCAGGGGCTCTAAGGCTTGGCGGCGCGGCAGGCCGGATTATAGGCCCAGTTGCGGTCGAGCCCGACCACGCACCATTCGACGCCGTTGCCGTAGCCGGCGAAGCCGCCATCCTCGATGATCGAGAAATGCACCTTGCGCACCTTGCCGTCATTGAGCATGGCCTCGCCGGTACAATAGCGGCGCGGAATGTTGTCGGACTGCCAGGGCCGGAACGCGGTCTCGCGAACGGCGGAAAAGCCAGTGATTTGCAGGGAGGAATTCCAGAACGAGCTTTCCTTTTCCCAGAACTGGGTGGCGATCGTCGGCAGCGCCCTGTCGCACTCGGCGACGGCGCCGTCATAGCGCGGCCCGCTCAGCCAGAAATTCAGCTCTAGCGGATTGGCAGCCCTGGCCTCACCGAGCGACAGCGCCCCGAACATGAGGCCGAGCACGGCGGCAAAGCGGAGCGATTTCAGGGAGGGGGCGCGCATGGGTAATCCAGACAGCTGAAGTCTTGCGAAGGTCGAACGGTGCCGCGAAGGGCGGGGGAGGTCAAGTGCAGCGCGGCAACACTTCGCCAGGAGTTGACCATAACCTCACTGCCGACGGGGCTTCAGTTCTTTTCACGGCGATCCCGGCACCGTAAACTGGCACCAACCAATTGGAGTGACGGGAATGCGAATCATTGCGGCCGCGGGCCTTCTTGCCCTGGGTATGATGGCGAGCCAGTCGGCGCGCGCCGACATTCTTCCGGTGCCGCCTTTCAAGGGCAACGACACCGGCGGCATCATCGCCTATTCCATGGCCATCCAAGTCGATGCGCGACAGGCCGCGGTCGATCACTGCGCGCGCTACGGCAAGGTGGTCAAATTCCTGGCGGTGCAGGCCTATGAGGGCGGCTACATCTCGTTCTCCTGCCGCTGGGTGCCTTATGGCGCCGCCGACCAGCCGATCCGCACGCTGTACTGAAGCGTTGTCGTAACGCCGCAATCTCTCAGCCGGGAGCCTCCACCATGACGCGCAAACTCGCTTTGCTCGGCTCGGCCGCTTGCCTCGTCGTGTCGGCAGCCAGCGCCAGCGCCGACGATTTGCCGGTGCGCAAGGCCGGCCTTTGGGAAATGAAGCTGGTCACATCAGGCTCGCCGGTGCCCGAGATGACCATGCAGCACTGCACCGACGAGACCGTCGACAAGGAGATGAGCAACAACGTCTCCCCGATGGCCAAGCAGATTTGCGCCAAGCAGGAGATCAAGAAGACAGCGACCGGCTATGTCAGCGATTCCGAGTGCAACGTCGCCGGCGTCACCACGACGTCGCACGCCGAGATATCAGGCGATTTCAACTCGGCCTACACGGTGAAGTCGTCCTCGCACGCGCAAGGCGGCGTCGCAGGCGCGGCCGGCCGCGATAGCACCATGACGCTGCAAGCCAAATGGCTCGGGGCCTGCAAGCCGGACCAGAAGCCCGGCGATATCGTGATGCCCGGCGGCTTCAAGATGAACGTGCGCGACATGGACAAGCTGAAGGCGCTGCTGCCGAAATAGGCGGGATCGTAGTCCGCAGCCCGGATGGAGCGTAGCGCAGTCCGGGGCTTTGCATCCGTTGCGAAGTTGCGAAGAATGAATCCCGGATTGCGCTGCGCTCCATCGGGGCTACGTCGTCAGCTATACCGGAATCCTCACGCTCGCCCTAAGTCCCCCCATCGGACTGTCGCCGAGGGTGATGTCGCCGCCGTGCGAGCGGGCGATGTCGCGGGCGATGGCGAGGCCAAGGCCCGTGCCGCCTTCGTCCTGGTTGCGGGCGTTGTCCAGCCGCAGGAACGGCTTGAACACTTCTTCGCGCAAATGCGCGGGAATGCCCGGCCCGTCATCGTCGATCGTGACGGTCAAATAACGGTGATCGCGCTGGCCGGTGATGGCGATGCTCTTGCCGTAGCGTGCCGCGTTGGTGACGAGGTTGGCGAGGCAGCGCTTGAACGAGGCCGGCTTCACTGTCACGACGGGCAGGCCGTGGAAGGCAACGGTCGCGGCATGACCGTGGCGTTCGGCGTCGCCGCGCAGCTCCTCGAGCGCCTGGGCCATGTCGGTCGGCTGCGACTGCTCACCGGAATCGCCGCGCGCAAACGCGAGGTAGTCCTCCAGCATCATCGACATCTCGTCGACGTCCTTGCGCATCCCCTCGAGTTCGGGGCTGTCGCCGATCAGCGCCAGCTCGAGCTTGAAGCGGGTCAGGATGGTGCGCAGATCGTGGCTGACGCCGGCGAGCATCGCCGTGCGCTGCTCCATCGTGCGCTCGATGCGCGACTTCATCTCGAGGAAGGCGACCGAGGCGCGTCGCACCTCGCGCGCGCCACGCGGCCTGAAGTTCGGCGCCTCGCGGCCCTTGCCGAAACTTTCGGCGGCATCCGCAAGCCGCAGGATCGGCCTGATCTGGTTGCGCAGGAACAGCACGGCGACGATCAGCAGGATCGACGAGGTGCCGACCATCCAGAACAGGAAAATCTCCGAGTTGGAGGCATAGGCGGCGCTGCGCTGCGCGAACACGCGCATCACGGCATCGTCGAGCTGGATGCGGATCTCGACCAGGTTTGAGCGGCCGACCGTGTCGATCCAGAACGAGCGCCCGATCTGGCGGCCGAGCTGCACCGACAGCGTCTGGTCGAGCAGCGAGAAGAACGGCTTCGGTCCCGGCGGCGGCATGTCGCCGGCGGGAAGGAAATCGACGACGAGGCCGAGGCGCTGCTGGGCGATGCGGCGGAGCTGGTCGCGGTCCCGGTCCTGCGGATAACCCTTGTAGACGTCGATCAGCGTAGCGATGTCCTGCACCACCGCGGCGGACAATCTGCGCGTCACCGTGTTCCAGTGCCGCTCCATGAACACGAAGGCGACGACCGATTGCAGCACCACCATCGGCACGATCATGATGAGGAGCGCGCGGGCGTAGAGGCCGGTCGGCATCCAGCCCTTGAACGCATTGCCCATCCAGCCATTGACGGCGGAGACGCGGCCGGCGGCGCTTCGGAGCAGCGTCAGGCCGGTATCGATCGTGCTCATCGGTCGCGCTTCACTGTGTTATGGCGAGGCCACCAGCCGGTAGCCGATGCCGCGCACCGCCTGAAGGAACAGCGGATTGGCGGGGTCGGTCTCGATCTTGCGCCGGAGGCGGTTGATCTGCACGTCGACGGCGCGTTCATTGACGCTGCCATTGCCGGTCAGCGCGCTGCGCGGCACGGTCTCGCCCGGCGTCTCCGAAAGAATGCGCAGCATCTCGCGCTCGCGGTCGGTGAGGTGGATGACCTCCTCGCCCTGACGCAGCTCCCCGCGATCGAGATGGTAGATGTAGGGGCCGAAAGCGATCTTCTCCACGGTCGCGGCCTGCGGCGGCGGGGCGGCGCGCTTGAGGATGTTGTTGATGCGCAGCGCCAGCTCGCGCGGCTCGAACGGTTTCGCCACGTAGTCGTCGGCGCCGATCTGCAGGCCCTCGATGCGGGCCTCGGCTTCATGGCGCGCCGTCAGCATCACGATCGGCACCGAGGAGGATGTCCGGATGAAGCGGGCGAGATCGAAGCCTGTCTCGCCGGGCATCATCACGTCGAGGATCAGCAGGTCGAAATGCAGACCCAGCAATTTCGATCGTGCATCGCCGGCACTGGCGGCGGTGGTGACGCGATAACCCTCGGCGGCGAGGAAGCGGGAGAGCAGATCGCGGATGCGGCGGTCGTCGTCGACGAGCAGCAGATGCGGCGCGTCATCGGCCGGACGCGCCGGCGGGCGGGCGAGAGTGGCAGCGAGCGGCACGGTCACTCCTTGGCGTTGTTGACGGAAGCGAAGATCGTCTCGAGCACCTTGTCCGGATCGTCCCGATCGATCATCGCGCGGAGGAAGCGCTTGACCGTCTCGGCATCCTGCGGGTTCATCTCGGCGAGCGCCTTGGTGATCCGCGTGGTCTGCAGCCCGGCGAGCTTCTGCACCAGTGCCTCGCCCTTCGGCGTCGCGTAGAGCAGGCGCTGGCGGCGGTCATTGTCGCCGGTCTTCTGCACGATGTAGCCTTCGTCCAGCAGCTGTTTGAGCACGCGGCCGAGCGACTGTTTGGTGATGCGCAGGACGTCGAGCAGATCGGCGACCTTGAGGCCGGGATAGCGGTAGACGAAGTGCATGACCCGGTGATGAGCCCGGCCGAAGCCGAAAGCCTCCAGCTCCTGGTCGGGATCGCCGACGAAGTCGCGATAGGCGAAGAACAGTAGCTCGATGATATCCCAGCGCAAATTGCCTCCGTCGTCTGCGGCCGGCTTGGGCTCGGCGGCGTCGTGAGAGGATGTTGCGAAATTTATGTCAGGCATATTGACGTATCTTGGGTTCAATGTTACAAAACGATCGACCCGCACGAAATTTTAGATCGTTTCGCGCGGGTGGTGTCGAAGCAAGGACGGCGGAAAGAGCCGGACAGGCGACGACGGCCGGAGCAGGTCTACCGTGCGATTGTCGAGCGGCATTTCGGCAAAACATACTGGACTTCCGCGTTCCGCAAAAGCATGTCCTCAGCGACATGCTGGCCACGGGAAACCGGCCGTAACAAGGCTGGCGGTGGTTCAGCCAGACACCCAATGAAGCCAGTCGGCCCGAAACAGGGCGGGCCGGCGCCAGAACAGCGCCGATACCGGCAGCGGGAGCCAAGGACATGAGCATGACATTCGACATCCAGCCCGCATCCAATCCGACTCCTGAGAAGGACCGTGTGGCCAGGCTGATGGACCCCGGCTTCGGACGGGTCTTCACCGATCACATGGCGATCGTCCGCTACAACCAGGCCAAGGGCGGCTGGTATGAAGCGCGGATCGAGGCCCGCGCCAATTTCCAGCTCGATCCGGCCGGCGCGGTGCTGCACTACGCCCAGGAGATCTTCGAGGGTCTCAAGGCCTACAAGCGCGACGACGGCGGCGTGAACCTGTTCCGCCCCGACGCCAATGCGCGGCGCTTCAAGGATTCGGCGGATCGCATGGCGATGGCGCAACTGCCCGAGGACGTCTTCATCGAGGCGGTCGAGCAGGTCGTGCGCATCGACCGCGCCTGGATGCCGGGCGGCGAAGGCAGCCTGTACCTGCGCCCCTTCATGATCGCCAGCGAGACCTTCCTCGGCGTCAAGCCGTCGTCCGAATACATTTTCGCGGTGATCGCTTCGCCGGTCGGTTCGTACTTCAAGGGCGGCCCTGCGCCGGTCTCGATCTGGGTGTCCGAGAATTACACGCGCGCAGCAATCGGCGGCACTGGCGCGGTGAAGTGCGGCGGCAATTATGCCGCGAGCCTGCGCGCGCAGGCTGAAGCGATCCAGCATGGCTGCGATCAGGTCGTGTTCCTCGATGCGGTCGAGCGCCGCTATATCGAGGAGCTCGGCGGCATGAACGTCTTCTTCGTGTTTGACGACGGCTCGCTCTCGACGCCGCCGCTCGGCACCATCCTGCCCGGCATCACCCGCGATTCCATCATCGCGCTGGCCAAGGATGCCGGCAAGACGGTGCGCGAGGAGCCGTACTCGCTCGACCAGTGGCGCAAGGATGCGGCCTCCGGCAAGCTCAAGGAAGCGTTTGCCTGCGGCACGGCCGCCGTCATCTCGCCGATCGGCAAGGTGCGCTCGGTGAGCGGCGATTTCGAGATCAGCGGCGGCGCCGCCGGTCCCGTCGCCATGGGCCTGCGCAAGCAGCTCGTTGACATCCAGTACGGCCGCACCAACGATCCGCACAACTGGATCCGCAAGGTGTTTTGATCCGCAGCGAGAATGTTTCCCCTCTCTCATGAGGAGAGGGGAAACACGCAATGCTTGTGGCTTTTCGTGCACTGAACGCGCCGCCATAACTCCGCGACAAAGTCAGCATACATCGAGTCATCCTGGATATCGCGATCATGGCAGCTAAGCTCTCCCAACCAATGAAATGGGTCGTTCTCGCCGCAATCACTGGCGTCTCCGTCTTCGGCGTCCTGACCATCGGCCCTACTCACGAGGTCGTCGCGCAGGACCGCTCGCCGATCGTCGACGTGCGCACCGGCGATCCCGAGATGAATGCGGCGATCGCGCGGGCCCGCGGCACGCTTCCGATCTTCTGGGCCTCCTATGACGCGCCAAAGTCGTCGGAGACCGGGCATTCCCTCAAAGCTCACTTTTCCACCCGCAAGGGCGGGGAGCACATCTGGATCGCCGAGATAAAGAAGCTGCCCAACGGCAGCTATTCCGGCCGGTTCGCCAACGAGCCGCGTGACCTGCCGGGCAAGCGGGCAGGCGACGAGGTCAAGTTCGCCGAGGCCGACATCTCGGACTGGATGTTCATGCGCAACGGCAAGATCGTCGGCGGCGAAACCATCAAGCCGCTGCTCAAATCCATGCCGAAAGCCGACGCCGACGCGCTCCGGGCGCGGATGGAGCAGCCGTAGGGCAGTTGCCGCCTCGCGCCCCGGCTGGTAAACGCCGCGCATGGCCGAGAAACCCAAAAAACCGCAGAAACTGAAGGCGCGCCTGCCGCGCGGGCTCGAGGATCGCGATCCCGCGGCGATCCGGGCGACGCGCGAGATGGTCGAGAAGATCCGCGCCGTCTACGAGCTCTACGGGTTCGAGCCCGTGGAAACGCCGGCGATGGAATATACCGACGCGCTGGGTAAGTTCCTGCCCGACCAGGATCGTCCTAACGAAGGCGTGTTCTCGTTCCAGGACGACGACGAGCAGTGGATCAGCTTGCGCTACGATTTGACGGCGCCACTGGCGCGCTATGTCGGCGAGCGCTACGGCACCGACGCGCTGGTCTTGCCCTACCGCAGCTACCGCGTCGGCTATGTCTTCCGCAACGAAAAGCCCGGCCCCGGCCGTTTCCGCCAGTTCATGCAGTTCGATGCTGACACGGTCGGCTCGGCGACGCCGGCGGCAGACGCCGAGATCTGCATGATGGCCGCGGACACGATGGAGGCGCTCGGCATCGCGCGCGGCTCCTACATCGTGAAGGTCAACAACCGCAAGGTGCTCGACGGTGTTCTGGAAGCCATCGGGCTCGGCGGTGACGAAAATGCCGCGCGTCGCCTGACGGTGCTGCGCGCGATCGACAAGCTCGACAAGTTTTCTGCCGACGAGGTCCGCAAGCTGCTCGGTCCTGGACGATGGGATGGCGGCGAAGAGGGCAAGGGCGACTTCACCAAGGGCGCCAATCTGAGCGAAGCCGAAGCCGACGTCGTTCTCGCCATCACCAAACCGCGCGAGGATTGGAAAGAGGCGATTGCCGCGGCTGAAACCTACCTCGCCAAGAGTCAGGTCGGCCAAGCTGGCGTGAGCGAGCTGGAAGAGATCGCAAAACTTGTGACGGCGTCGGGCTACGGTGCGGACCGCATCAAGATCGATCCCTCCGTCGTGCGCGGCCTCGAATATTACACCGGCCCCGTCTACGAGGTCGAGCTCCTGCTCGAGACCAAGGATGAGAAGGGCCGCCCGGTGCGCTTCGGCTCGGTCGGCGGCGGCGGTCGCTACGATGGTCTCGTCTCGCGCTTCCGCGGCGAGCCGGTGCCGGCGACCGGATTCTCGATCGGCGTGTCGCGCTTGCAGGCTGCGCTGACGCTGCTCGGCAAGCTCGACACGCGGCCCGAATTCGGCCCCGTCGTCGTCACCGTGTTCGACCGTGAACGCGTCGCCGACTATCAGAAGATGGTGGCAAGCTTGCGCACCGCCGGCATCCGCGCCGAGCTTTATCTCGGCAATCCCAAGAACATGGGTAACCAGCTCAAATATGCCGACCGCCGCAACAGCCCCTGCGTGATCATCCAGGGCTCGGATGAAAAGGCGCGTAGTGAGCTACAGATCAAGGATCTGGTCGAAGGCGCCAAAGCGGCCGCCGCGATCGCCTCCAACCAGGAATGGCGCGAGAGCCGCCCGGCGCAGTTCTCGTGCAGCGAAGCCGATCTTGTCGCCAAGGTGCGCGAGGTGCTGGCGCGCCATGACGTAAAGTGGGGCTAGCTATTCGCTGGCGCCGTCATGCCCGGGCTTGTCCCGGGCAGCCACGTCTTGTTTGATGGCGGCCGTCAATGGCCGGTATTCGGCCCCAAGGGAGAGAAAAATGCCTGAGATCACTGTCAGCATGGCCGAAGGCCGCACCGACGAGCAGAAGGCCGGCATGATGCGCGACATCACCCAGGCACTGGTGAAGAATCTCGGCGTCGATGCCGATGCCGTGGTCATCCAGATCAACGAAGCCCCGCTCCGCCACAAGATGAAGGGCGGCAAGACGTTCGTGGAACGCGCGGCGGCTGCGAAGAAGTGATGCGTTAGCGTCATTCCGGGGCAGCCCACTAGGGCTGAACCACAATGCGCAACGGCGCATTGGGGAATCTCGTTCGACAATCTGTGGATTCCGGGTTCGCGTTGCGCGCGACCCGGAATGACGAGCAAGCAAGATGGACGCACGCGACTTCATCACGATCGGAATGAGTGCCGAGCGCACGCTGGTGGTCCCAGTGGAGCGCACGGTCGGGCATTTCGTGTCCGGCATGCCTTTTGTTTACGCGACGCCGATGATGATACTGGAGATGGAGATGACCTCGGGCGATGCGATCCGCGCCGCGCTTCAGCCGGGTTGGGTCACCGTCGGCACCGAGGTCGATATCCGCCATCTCGCCGCCGCCCCCGTCGGTGCGACGGTGCGGACCACGGCAAAGGTCGTCGCGGTCGAGCGCCGTGTCATCCGCTTCGAGGTCGAGGCGTTCGAGGGCACACGCAAGCTCGGCGAAGGCCGCCACGCGCGCGGGCTCGTCAATGTCGAGATGTTCAATAAGCGGCTGGGGGCTGGCTCGACTTCGTAGGGTGGGCAAAGGCGCGAAGCGCCGTGCCCACCATCTCTCCGGGACCCGCGATGAAGGTGGTGGGCACGCTTCGCTATTGCCCACCCTACGGCACCTGTCTACTTCGCCAATTCCTGCGACCGCTTGGTCGCCGCCGCGATCGCGCGGATCATCAACTCGCGCAGACCCGGCTCACCCATCAGCACGCCGAGCGCTGCGGCCGTGGTGCCGCCGGGCGAGGTGACGTTCTGGCGCAGCGTGCCGGAGGGAAGCTCCGACTGGTGCA
>NZ_JALBHA010000819.1:0-1719 GCF_023006445.1 Bradyrhizobium sp. SHOUNA76 | reverse complement strand
GTGCCGCAGCCCGGCGGCAAGCAAGCTGCCGCCGATATCGTCGTCGCCGGCGGTGCGGCCCCGCCCGAGGTCGAGATGCTCGATACGCGCGAGCGCCTGCCCTGGGCCGGCCACAGTGCGCGCCATGCGCTCCCTGAAATCTACGAGCTGATCAAGGCCAACAAGACCACGCTCGTCTTCGTCAATACCCGCAGTCAGGCCGAGATGCTGTTCCAGAACCTCTGGAGCATGAACGACGACGGCCTTGCCATCGCTCTGCATCACGGCTCGCTCGACGTCGCCCAGCGCCGCAAGGTCGAGGACGCGATGTCGGCGGGCAGACTGCGCGGCGTGGTCTGCACCTCCTCGCTCGACCTCGGCGTCGACTGGGGCGATGTCGATCTCGTCGTCAATATCGGCGCACCCAAGGGATCGTCGCGCCTCATGCAGCGCATCGGCCGCGCCAACCACCGCCTCGACGAAGCCTCGCGCGCGGTGCTGGTGCCGGCCAACCGTTTTGAAGTGCTGGAGTGCCGCGTCGCGATCGACGCGATCGCCGAGAACGCGCAGGATACGCCGCCGTTGCGCACCGGTGGCCTCGACGTGCTGGCCCAGCACGTGCTCGGCTGCGCCTGCGGCGAGCCCTTTTTCAGCGACGATCTCTATGGCGAGATCCGCACCGCCGCGCCTTACGCCGATCTGTCGCGGCAGGATTTCGACGACGTCGTCGATTTCGTCGCCTCCGGCGGCTATGCGCTGAAGACCTATGAGCGCTTCGCCCGCATCAAGCAGGACAAGGAGGGGCGCTGGCGCGTCGCCAATCCCAAGGTGCGGCAGAGCTACCGCATGAATGTCGGCACCATCGTCGAGGACGACATGCTGAAGGTGCGGCTGGTGCGCTCGCGCGGCGGCGGTCAGGGAAAAACGGGCGGCTCGACCGGCGTGATCGCGCGCGGCGGCCGGTTGCTCGGCGAGATCGAGGAGGCCTTCATCGAGGGCCTCTCGCCCGGCGATACCTTCGTGTTCTCAGGCGAGGTGGTGCGCTACGAGACCCTGGTCGAGGACCAGGTCTATGTTTCGCGCGCGCATGACAAGGACCCGAAGGTCCCGTCCTACATGGGCGGCAAGTTTCCGCTCTCGACCTATCTCGCGGAACGCGTGCGCCGGCTGCTCGATGACGGCCGCGCCTGGGGCGGCTTGCCGGAGCAGGTGCGCGACTGGCTGTCGCTGCAGAAGGACGTCTCGCAGGTGCCGGCGGTGCGCGAGCTCCTGGTCGAGAGCTTTCCGCGCGCCAACAAGCATTATCTGGTCTGCTATCCTTTCGAGGGACGCCTCGCGCATCAGACCCTCGGCATGCTGCTGACGCGGCGCCTCGAGCGCGCCCGCGCCCGGCCGCTCGGCTTCGTCGCCAATGAATATGCGGTGGCGATCTGGGGGCTTGGCGATCTCTCCTTCATGATCCGCGATGGCCGGATCGACCTCAACGCCCTGTTCGACCCCGATATGCTCGGCGACGATCTCGAAGCCTGGCTCGCCGAATCCGCGCTGATGAAGCGCACGTTCCGCAATTGCGCGATCATCTCCGGCCTGATCACGCGCCGGCACACCGGCGAAGAGAAGAGCCGCCGCCAGGTGCTGTTCTCGACCGATCTCGTCTATGACGTGCTGCGCAAGCATCAGGCCGATCACGTCCTGCTGCGCGCCGCCCGCGCCGACGCCGCCACCGGCCTGCTCGACCTG
>NZ_JALBHA010000818.1:0-1731 GCF_023006445.1 Bradyrhizobium sp. SHOUNA76 | reverse complement strand
GTGCGGCGGACGAGGCCGCGAGCCGCATCGACGACGGCGAGCGCGACCTGGAGCTGGAGCGCCTGCGCACCGTCCTCGTCGACAACATCCTGACCGACGAGGTCAAGCGCAACGGTCTCGGCGGCATCGAACCGCCGCGCCTGGAGCGCTCGATCGACCAGATCGCGCAGGACTTCAAATTCCGGAAACGGCCTAGCGCAGGCGATATCTTCGACGACCGGTTCCTGCCGCCGGTCGCGGCGCGGCTGATCAATTGAGCAAAACTGACAGCTTCCGCTATATCTCGCAGGCGATCCCTGCTTAGAATACGGGCTCCGTCGTCCGATCGAGTTCGTCCCCGCATGTCCATCCTCCGCCTCTACACCCGCGTTCTCGAGTTGCTCGGCAAGGAGGCGCGGCTGGGCTGGCTGCTCGCGGTCGTCAATCTCCTGCTGGCGGGCTCGCAATTTGCCGAGCCGGTGCTGTTCGGCCGGATCGTCGACGTGCTCTCCGGCAAGACGGTGGCCGGTTCGAACTCGGCCTGGCCGTTCCTGGCGGCCTGGGTCGCATTCGGAATCTTCACCATCCTGTGCAGCGCGCTCGTGGCTTTGCAGGCCGACCGGCTCTCGCACCGCCAGCGCCAGGCGGTGCTGACCGACTATTTTGAGCACATCCTGCAACTGCCGCTGACCTTCCACTCCGGCACCCATTCGGGTCGGCTGATGAAGGTGATGCTCAACGGCACTGACGCCCTGTGGCGGCTGTGGCTCGGCTTCTTCCGCGAGCATTTTGCGGCGATCCTCTCGGTCGTGGTGCTGCTGCCGCTGTCGCTCTACCTGAACTGGCGGCTCGCGATCCTCCTGTTCGTGCTCTGCATCGTCTTCACCGCGCTGACCACCTTCGTGGTGCGCAAGACCTTCGGCATGCAGATGGCGGTCGAGGAACACTACAGCGAGCTGTCCGCCCGCGCCTCCGATGCACTTGGCAATGTCGCGCTGGTGCAGAGCTTTGTCCGTGTCGAATCCGAGGTGAAGGGACTGCGCTCCGTCGCCGATCAATTGCTCGAAGCCCAGATGCCGGTGCTGTCGTGGTGGGCGCTCGTCACCGTCATCACGCGCGCCTCCACCACCATCACGGTGCTGGCGATCTTCACGTTCGGTATCGCGCTGCACGACCAGGGGCTCACCTCGGTCGGCGAGATCGTGATGTTCGTGAGCTTTGCGACGCTGCTGATCCAGAAGCTCGAGCAGGTCGTAAGCTTCATCAACAACGTGTTCATGGAAGCGCCGCGCCTGCGCGAGTTCTTTGGCGTGCTCGATGCCGTGCCCGCGGTGCACGACCGGCCCGACGCGATCGATGCCGGCAGGCTGTCCGGCCTCGTCGAGTTCAACGACGTCACCTTCTCCTATGACGGCAAGCGGCCGGCGATCGAGGACCTCACCTTCACCGCGCTGCCCGGCCAAACCATCGCGCTGGTCGGCCCGACCGGCGCCGGCAAATCGACCGCGATCGCGCTGCTGCATCGCGCCTTCGATCCGCAATCCGGCTTCATTAGGATCGACGGCATGGACGTGCGCGGCGTGACGCTGACGTCGCTGCGGCGGAACATCGGCGTCGTGTTCCAGGAGGCGCTGCTGTTCAACCGCTCGATCGAAGAGAACTTGCGCGTCGGCAAGCCGGACGCGACCGAGGCCGAGATGCGCAAGGCGGCAGAGCGTGCGCAGGCGCTCGATTTCATCGAGCGCAGCGGCG
>NZ_JALBHA010000817.1:0-1746 GCF_023006445.1 Bradyrhizobium sp. SHOUNA76 | reverse complement strand
GTGCCCTTCGCGGTGAAGAACCTGTTCGACGTCGCGGGGCTGCCGACGCGCGCGGGCTCGAAGATCAACCGCGACCTCGCACCGGCCAAGCGTGACGCCATGCTGATCGAGCGGATGGAAGCTGCCGGCGCCGTGCTGGTCGGGGCGCTCAACATGGGCGAATACGCCTATGACTTCACCGGCGAGAACGTCCATGACGGCCCCTCGCGCAATCCGCACGATACGACGCGGATGACCGGCGGCTCGTCCGGTGGTTCGGGCAGCGCCGTCGGCGGCGCGCTGGTGCCGATCGCGCTGGGCTCGGACACCAACGGCTCGATCCGCGTGCCGTCCTCCTTCTGCGGCATCTTTGGTTTGAAGCCGACCTATGGCCGGCTGTCGCGGGCACGATCCTTTCCGTTCGTCGCGAGCCTCGATCACCTCGGCCCGTTCGCACGGTCCGTCACCGATCTCGCGCTCGCCTATGACGTGATGCAGGGACCTGACGCGGACGACAGCGCCTGCACGACGCGCGGACTGGAGCCGACGCTGCCGCTGATCGCCAATCCTGTCTCGGACCTGCGCATCGCCGTCGCCGGCGGGTATTTCCAGAAGAACGTGTTTCCGGAAGCGGTCGAGGCCGTCAGCCGCGTTGCCAAGGCGCTTGGCACAACGCAAGTCGTGGACATCCCAGAAGCCGCGCGCGCCCGCGCGGCGGCCTATGTCATCACCACCACCGAAGGCGCTTCGCTCCACCTCGACCGCCTGCGCAAGCGTCCGAACGATTTCGATCCCGCGGTGCGCGACCGGCTGATCGCCGGCGCGATGGTACCCGCGCCCATGGTCGACCGCGCGCAGAAATTCCGCCGCTGGTACCGCGCCCAGCTTGCCGAGATCTTTAGATCGGTCGACGTGCTGCTGGCGCCGGCAACGCCCTGCACCGCGCCAAAGCTCGGCCAGGTGAACTTCAATCTCGACGGCGTGGAGCTGCCGGTGCGCGCCAATATCGGCGTCCACACCCAGCCGATCTCCTTCATCGGCCTGCCGGTGGTCGCGGTGCCGGTGCCGCTTGAGCCGCTGCCGATCGGCGTGCAGATCGTCGCCGCGCCCTGGCGCGAGGACATTGCGCTCCGCGTCGCCTACGCCTTGGAAAAGATAGGCGTCGCCGCTGCGCCTGCTCCCAGAGGACTCTGAAATGGAGATCGATCTCCCCGAGGTGATCGCGGAAGTCAAAGCCGCGTTCGATCGTTATGAGCAGGCCCTCGTCAGCAACGACGTCGCCGTGCTCGGTGAGCTCTTCCGCAACGATCCCCGTACGCTGCGCTACGGCATCGGCGAGAACCTTTATGGCTATGAGGCGATAAGCGGCTTCCGCGCCGGCCGCTCGCCGGTCGGCCTGAACCGCCGCACTGCAAAGACGGTTATCACCAGCTTTGGCCGCGACACGGCCGTTGCCTCCACCCTGTTCTATCGCGACACGGCGCCCGGCAAGGTCGGCCGGCAGATGCAGACCTGGATTCGCTTCTCCGAGGGCTGGCGCGTCGTCGCTGCCCATGTCAGCATCATCGACGAGCCGAAAGAGACCGCATGAGGCTGGACGAGTTTCCGCAAGGGACGCTGCCGACTGAGCCGGTGGTGCCGCGCGTCGATCGTCCCTCGGCATCCGTGCAGAAGGTCACGCGGGCGGAAGAGCTGCGCCTCCAGCTCGCGGACGAGATCGTGCGCGGCGCCCTGGCCCCCGGCGCGCCGCTTGATGAGACCGACATC
>NZ_JALBHA010000816.1:0-1748 GCF_023006445.1 Bradyrhizobium sp. SHOUNA76 | reverse complement strand
CCGAGCTTCTTCGACAGTCCGTCGGCGATGATGCGCGACAGCGTGTCGGCCGCGCCGCCGGCGGCAAAGCCGTGCAGCAGGCGGATCGGGCGCGACGGATAAGTGTCCGCCGACGCCGGCCCGGTTGCGAGAAAACCGCCAAGCAGAAAAATGGCCGCAGCAAGCCGCTTCATCCGACGCATGGATGCATCCTCCCTTCGATCATTATGTCTTTGGCCGCAGCACGTGCGGCGTTCTTCAACTCGTAGTCCGCTCGCCTAACGAGCGAACTCCGTGCATTCAGGCGATGGCGGCATGCCCCAGACGTCGCGCGGCAGCCCAACCCAGACCTTCGGCCGCTGCGGACGATCGCGATGCCACGGGCGCGGCTCGAAATAGCCGAGCTCCTCGTCCACCATCCGGTCGAGGTCGTGAAACAGTTCGACCAGGTGCCCGTCGGGATTGCGGTGATAGATCGCGGTGTTGTGGCCGGGGCCGTGACGCACCGGGCCCCAGAGCACCGAGAGCTTGTGCCGCGCGAGATGATCGCAGGCCCGATGCATGTGGTCGGGGCCGCGCAGCTCGAAGGCAAGGTGATGAAGACCGCGCACCGGCGCGCGAGCGAAGTTGAGCGTGTGGTGCTCGAAGCCGCTGCGCATGAAGACGAAGCGATCCTCGATCCAGTCGGAGACCCGCAAGCCCGTCACGTTGGCGTAGAACTCCGAAGCGGCTTTCGGATCGGGCGTGCGAAGGGCGACATGGCCAAGCTTGCTGACGGCGAGCCCGCCGATCCGCTCCTGCGCGGGCGTCGGCGTCCAGCCCTGGATCAACTCGAAGCGTGTCCCTTCGGGATCGATGAAGGACAGCAGCCTGGAGACGCCAGGCAGGGAATCGCTCCGAAACTCGGGCCGCAGATCAGCCCGCTTCAGTGCGGCGCCCAGCGCTTCGATCTCAACATCAGGCGATATCTCGAAGGCGATGCTGTTCAGCGCCGGATCGCCGGGCTCGATCACCAGCGAGAGCTGCTCGGAATCGCTGGCGAGGAAGATGCGTTTTCCATCGCGGCCGGCCAGGCCAAGTCCGATCACGCCGCGGTAGTAATCCAGCAGCCGCTCCGGATCGGGCGAGGCGAAGGTCGCGTGCCGCAGCCGGGTGAGGCGTGCAATGGGTGCTTGTGTGCTCATCGTGCGGTCCATCCCCTCATGGAATCATGATGATCTTGCCGAGCGCAGAGCCCTGCTCCAGCAGCGTATGCGCTTTCCTGACTTCGTCGAGCTTCAGGACCGCCGAGATCGCCGGCTTGATCGCGTTGCGGCTCAGCGCCTCGATCACGCTGCGCATCAGGGCACGGCGGCCGTCGCGATCATGGTCGTAGATATGGAAGGAGAAGCAGCGCACGGCCGGGCAGATGTCGAGATGGTTGCGCATCGCCGCCATCAAGTTCTCTTCCGGCAATCCGGCGAACGCGTTGTAGGACAGCAGGGTGCCCCATTTGCCGAGTGCGCCCAGATAGCCGGTGAACTCCGGCCCGCAGACGTGATCGAGCACGAGGCCGACGCCCTCGCCGCCCGTCAGCTCGCGGGTACGCGCCACCACATCTTCGCTCCGGTAGAAGATGACATGATCGGCGCCGTTCGCTTTCGCGAACGCGGCCTTCTCCTCGGTCGAGACTGTGCCGATGACGGTCATCCCTGCAAGCTTGGCCAGTTGCACCAGCGCGGTGCCGACGCCGCCGGCGGCGCCGATCACCAGCACGCTTGCCGGCGCGC
>NZ_JALBHA010000815.1:0-1754 GCF_023006445.1 Bradyrhizobium sp. SHOUNA76 | reverse complement strand
GATGCCAAGCTGCATCGCAAGCTGATGCCCGGCAATCCGCAGGCGCGCGGCGTGTTCGAGGCGGTGGAGCAGGCGCGGGTCGAGGCGATCGGCGCGCGCCGCATGGCGGGCGTTGCGAAAAACCTCACCGCGATGCTCGACGACCATTTCCATCGCGGCAAGTTCGACGAGATCACCGACCGCGCCGACGCTCCCTTGGCCGACGCGCTGGCGATGCTGGTGCGGGAGCGCCTGACCGGGATGGCGCCGCCGACCGCCGCCAAGAAGATGGTCGATCTCTGGCGTCCGATTCTCGAAGACAAGATCGGCAAGCGGCTCGACCGGCTCGATAACCTGGTCGAGGACCAGACCCGGTTCGGCGATGCAGTGCACGACCTCTTGACCGCGCTCGAGCTCGGCGACGAGCGTAACGCCGATAGCGAGGACGACGAGGACAACGACGAGAACCAGGACGGCGACAACGACCAGTCCGGCGCCGAAGGCTCGCCCGATTCCGACGCCGCCCAGGAGATGAGCGCCGACCAGGCGCAGGCGACATCTGAGGAGATGAGCGAGAGCGCGATGGAAAGCGCGCAGGCCTCGACCTCTGATACCTTCGACGACGGCGAGCTCGGCGACGACGAGACGCCGGGCGAGGCGACGCGTCCGAACTCGCACGGCAAGAACGAGCCGCGCGGGCCGGAATACCACGCCTTCGCGCCGAAATTCGACGAGATCATCGCGGCCGAAGACCTCTGCGACCATGACGAGCTGGAGCGCCTGCGCGCCTATCTCGACAAGCAGCTGGCGCATCTGCAAGGCATCGTCGCCCGTCTCGCCAACCGCCTGCAGCGCCGCCTGATGGCGCAGCAGAACCGCGCCTGGGAGTTCGATCTCGAAGAGGGAATCCTCGACCCCGCGCGGCTGTCGCGCGTCGTCACCGATCCCTATCATCCGCTGTCCTTCATGCACGAGAAGGAGGCGACGTTCCGCGACACCGTGGTGACGTTGCTGCTCGACAATTCCGGCTCGATGCGGGGACGCCCGATCACGGTCGCCGCCACCTGCGCCGACATCCTCGCACGCACGTTGGAGCGTTGCGGCGTCAAGGTCGAGATCCTGGGCTTCACCACGCGCGCCTGGAAGGGTGGGCAATCGCGTGAGGCGTGGCTTGCCGCCGGCAAGCCGGCCAATCCCGGCCGCCTCAACGATCTCCGCCACATCATCTACAAATCCGCCGATGCCCCCTGGCGCCGCGCGCGGAAAAATCTCGGCCTGATGATGCGCGAGGGCCTGCTCAAGGAGAACATCGACGGCGAGGCGCTGGACTGGGCGCACAAGCGCCTGCTGGCGAGGGCCGAGCAGCGCAAGATCCTGATGATGATCTCGGACGGCGCGCCGGTCGACGATTCCACGCTGTCGGTCAATCCCGGCAATTATCTCGAGCGGCACCTGCGCCACATCATCGAGGAGATCGAGACCCGCTCGCCGGTCGAACTGATCGCGATCGGCATCGGCCACGACGTGACGCGCTATTATCGCCGCGCGGTGACGATCGTGGACGCCGAGGAACTCGGCGGCGCCATCACCGAGAAGCTCGCCGAACTCTTCAGCGAGACCAACACCGCACCAACCCAGCCGGCCGGTCGCCCGCGACGCAAATTGCATTCGTGAGCACGCACTCATCCCGCCGCAGCTTTCTCGGCCACGCGGCGGCGGGATTTTCCACTCTCGCACTCTCTCGCTTCGCGCAGGCGCAAGCCGCGGCCGAGCCG
>NZ_JALBHA010000814.1:0-1757 GCF_023006445.1 Bradyrhizobium sp. SHOUNA76 | reverse complement strand
GAGACGCCGCATGCGGCCAAGAACAAAGCCAAGCCGCAGGGGCGGCGAACGGCACATGCGGCGCAGACCGCACCGAAGCATGCCGCTCAGGCCAAGACGACTGCCTCCCGCCCGACCCGCCTCGCCACCAGAGCGAAGAAACGCGCGTGAGTTCTACTGCCGCATGATGGCGGCGACGCAGAGCAGCACGATCAGCGCGAGAAAGAACAGGTCCATATAGGACTTGAGCTCGCCGTCGCGCCGCAGCCGCGCGACGTCGGCCACGACCTGCTTGCGCGCGCTCGTTCCTCCGGAGCCGTCGTTGATCGGGCCCTGAAGGCGCCGCGTCTCGGCTTCCAGTTTCTCGATCTTCTGGAAGAAGTAGAACGCCCGCAGCGTCGAGGCGGCGCGCATGGCGGCATAGACCAGCACCAGGATCGCGATGATCGCCCGGTTCTGGTATTTCTCCATGAAGTTGAGGCTGAAATAGACCATCGCCATGAATGCGAAATTGGTCACGAAGCGGTAGACGAAGCTGAGAAAGATCATGCTGGCTCGAGCCTTGAAGGGGAAGCGCGATCGGATCGTTGCGATGCGGGATCAGGGGCCCAGACCGGAACAGCCGGCCTGGATGCGGTGCAGGCCCGTCTACGCCAAGATTGTTTCAACAAAGATACTGCAAGTCGCCGCCTTTTAGCCACACGCGGCCACAATGCAAGCCAGAGGACGGCCGTCACCCTGGCGCGCAGCGCGTCCGCAACGGCTCAATGGTGATTTGGCGGAAGTCGCGATAGACTGGGCGCTGCCGCCACAGCTGGGGTCTGCCGATGCCGAAGAAGGGAATCACCGGCCACGACGACTGGGTTCTGACCGAGGCCCTCGCGACCGCCCTGGTCGCGCTGGAGCAGCTCGAGCCAAAGCACCAGCCGAACGCGCATATGGACGACATCCGCAAGATGCTCTCGAACGGCAAGGAGCCGGCGGCGGTGAGCCTGCACCTCGCCCAGGCCAAATGCCGCCTGTTTCCCGACCTCGACCCGCTGGAGATCTACCGGGAATACGGCATCGGCGAGGAATATGGCTAGGGCCCGCCGGCGACGGATCCTGCAATCACCATCGCCAGCGCGCCCAGGTCGATCCTGCCATTGACGATCAGCTCCTCCGAACTGTTCGCATCGTCCGTGCCTTGAACCTTGAGCGTCTGCGGCCGGTTGGCGGCTTGCCGCTGCAGCTCGCCAACGATGGCTTCCTTCAGTTTCTCTTCCAGCATGAGCACTTCCTTCGGGCCGGCATTGCACGCCGATGTCGCGCGTCCCGCTCAACCAAGGCGGAGCCGCGCCCTTCGTTTCCCGTCAAGCCAGATGCCGCGGCAGGCTATGGTGGATATTGCAAGCCGCGACCGCCGCGTGGCCGAACGCGACCGAGATCTGGTGCAGGTCGGTGACGACGTCGCCGATACCGTAGAGCCCGCTGACCGAGGTACGCTGGTGGTCGTCGACTTTCAGATAGCCTTCCCCGACATGCTCGGCCCCCAGCGACACCGCGAGCTGCGAGCGGACCTCGGCGCCCATCGCCGGATAGACCGTGTCGAACGGCAGCGTCCGGCCGTCGGCGAAGACAGCCTCGATGCCCCCGCTCCTCCGCCGAAGATGCAGATCGGGCGCGAACACGATTTCGACGCCGGCTTCGGTCAGCTCCGGCGTTGCGCTGGGTTCGTCACCCTGGCCGATGGCGAGCAGCGTCACGTCGCGCGAGTAGCCGCGCAGGAACAGCGCCTT
>NZ_JALBHA010000813.1:0-1757 GCF_023006445.1 Bradyrhizobium sp. SHOUNA76 | reverse complement strand
GGCCGCAGTGCCGAGGCCGCAGCCGAACACGGCGTCGCGGGTGGCGTGGACGGCGTCGGCCGGAAACAGCGCCGCGTTGAAATAGGCCCAGAACCAGGCGACGAAGAACATCACCTCGGAGGCGATGAACAGGATCATGCCGTAGCGGTGATGCAGCTGCACGACGCGGGTGTGGTCGCCCTTGTACTGGGCTTCCTTGATCACGTCGCCCCACCAGCTCGCCATGGTGTAGAGCACGCCCACGGTGCCAACGCCGAACACGATCGGCGCGGCCGAGAACATGTGGTGCATCCAGGCGATCGCGCCGACCGCCATGATGAAGGCCGAGAGCGAACCGACCGCCGGCCACGGAGAGGGATCGACCAGATGATAGTCGTGATGCTTGGTGTGCGCCGTTGCCATTTGCGGTCTCTCTCCTCAATCCCGTGCCTATCAGGGCACTTATCCCCTCGTTTCCGACCTCCCGAGCGCGAGCCCGGCGATCAGAGATTTCCCTTGCGTTTGTCGTCTTCGCCCGATGCCAGCGGTTTCACCACCGGATCCTTCACCGGATAGAAGGTGTAGGACAGCGTGATCGTGTTCAGCCCGTCGTTCTCGTGGTCGCTGGCGATCGAGGGATCGACGTAGAACACGACCGGCATCTCGCGCTTCTCGCCGGGCGCCATGGTCTGCTCGGTGAAGCAGAAGCAGTTGATCTTCTGGAAATAGGAGCCGACCGTCAGCGGGGCGACATTGTAGGCAGCCTGCCCGGCCGTGGTGCGCGCGGCCTGGTTGGTCACGGTGTAGAAGACGGTCGTGACCTGACCGATATTGACCTCGATCTCGTTCTGCTCCGGCTCGAATTTCCAGGGCAGCCCGGGCGCGACATTGGAATCGAAGCGCACCGAGATCTTCCGCGCGATCGGACCGGTGGCCGGCGCGGAGGTCGCAACCTGGGTCGTGCCGTTGAAACCGGTGGCACGACAAAACCAGTTGTAGAACGGCACCGCCGCGTAGGAGGCACCGACCATCAGCGCGACCACGCCGCCGCAGATCGAGGCGACCAGCGCGTCGCGGCCAAGGCCCCTAAAAGGCCCACGCCCCTTGCTGGCCGTCCGGCTCTGATCCCGCGATATGGTCGGCTCGTGATCCATGTTTCCTACATCGGCCGCACGAGAACTGCCGGTCCCTTGACCATGGTGACGGCGAAGAACAGCACCACGAGCACGCCGAGCGCCAAAGCGATGGCAATGGAGCGCTGACGACGGCTCTTCTTCTGCGCCTCGGTGAGGACGATTCCGTCTGTCTCAGGTTTGTCGGCCATCGCTGTGATCATGCGCCCCCAACCATCGGAGCCAGTGCCCGGAACACGACCTCGGCCAGCAGGGTCGCGAACAGCGCGAACAGATAGAGGATCGAGAAGGCAAACAGCTTGCGGGTCGCGCGCAGCGATTGGCTGCGCTCGCGGCGCACATAGACGTTGATCGCGAGCGCCAGCATGCCGGCCCCCAGGATCAGCGAAACGATGCCGTAGACGGCGTCGAAATAGCCGAGCGCCCAGGGCGCGGCGGCGACCGCGATCAGCACGATGGTGTAGAGCAGGATCTGCAGGCGCGTCGCATCGGGACCGGCGACGTTGGGCAGCATCGGAATGCCCGCGCGCGCATAGTCGTCGGAGCGGAACAGCGCCAGCGCCCAGAAGTGCGGCGGCGTCCAGAAAAAGATGATGGCGAACAGCAGCAGCGGCTCGACGTCGACGGTGCCCGTCACAGCGGCCC
>NZ_JALBHA010000812.1:0-1762 GCF_023006445.1 Bradyrhizobium sp. SHOUNA76 | reverse complement strand
ATCACGCGCCAGCCGCGCCGCACCGCCATCGTCGCGTTCTCGGCGGATGAAGTTTACGCCATCGCCGAGCTGATCCGCCGCCAGCATGGCGGCGCCGCCGTGGTGCTGGGCTCGCTGTCACCGCGCACGCGCAACGCGCAGGTCGCGATGTTCCAGAACGGCGACGTCGATTATCTCGTCGCCACCGACGCCGTCGGCATGGGCCTCAATCTCGACGTCGACCACGTCGCCTTCGCCTCCGACCGCAAGTTCGACGGCTACCAGTTCCGCCGTCTGACGCCGTCCGAATTCGCGCAGATCGCAGGGCGCGCCGGCCGCGCCACGCGCAACGGCACCTTCGGCACCACGGGCCGCTGCGCGCCGTTCGAGCCCGAGCTCGTCAACGCGCTGCAGAACCACACCTTCGATCCCGTGAAGATGCTGCAATGGCGCAACGCCAAGCTGGATTTCTCCTCGCTCGGTGCGCTCCAGGTCTCGCTGAACCTCGCCCCCGGTCACGAGGCGCTGACGCGCGCGCCGATCGCCGAGGACATGCGCGTGCTCGACCACGCCGCCCGCGACGCCGAGGTGCGCGATATCGCGCATGGCAAAGCGGCGGTGGAGCGGCTGTGGGAGGCCTGCCAGGTCCCCGACTACCGAAAACTGTCGCCGGCCGCCCATGCCGAGCTGGTGACCACGCTATACGGCTTCCTGATGCGGAAGGAATGCATTCCCGACGCCTGGTTCGCCGCCCAGGTCACCCAGGCCGACCGCATCGATGGCGATATCGACACGCTGTCGGCCCGGATCGCGCAGATCCGCACCTGGACCTTCGTCGCCAACCGCCCCGACTGGCTGAAAGACCCCGAACGCTGGCAGGGGGTCACGCGGGAGGTCGAAAATAAATTATCGGATGCGCTCCATGAACGCTTGACTGAGCGTTTCGTTGATCGCCGGACCAGTGTATTGATGCGCCGCCTGCGGGAGAACACGAGCTTGAATACTGAAATCGGCAAGACCGGCGAAGTCATCGTCGAAGGCCATGTCATCGGCCGTCTCGATGGCTTCACCTTTGCACCGGATGCGGCGGAAGCCGGCTCCGATGCGAAAGCCTTGCAGGCTGCAGCGCAAGCAGTGCTCGCGGGCGAGATCAACACGCGCGCCGAAAAGCTCGGCAACGCGCCGGACGACCAGTTCGTGCTGACCTCGGAAGGCATCATCCGCTGGACCGGCGATGCCGTGGCGCGGCTGTCTGCCGCAGAGGACGCGCTGCATCCGCGCATCCGCATCATCTCCGACGAGCGCCTGACCGGCGCCCCCCGCGAGAAGGTGCAGGCCCGGCTCGAGCTCTGGCTCAAGACGCATATCGAAAAACTGCTCGGGCCGATGTTCGAGCTGTCGAAGGCGGAGGATGTCACCGGCATCGCCCGCGGCATCGCCTATCAGCTGGTCGAGGCGCTCGGCGTGCTCGAGCGTCCGAGGATCGCCAACGAGCTGAAGGATCTCGATCAGCCCTCGCGCGCCGTCTTGCGCAAATACGGCGTCCGTTTCGGCGCCTATCACATCTATTTCCCCGGCCTGCTCAAGCCCGCCGCGCGCGCGCTCGCCGCGCTGCTCTGGGCGCTGAAGCAGGACAATGTCGATCTGTCCTCGCTGTCGGGCGCGCAGCATCTGGCATCGTCCGGCCGCACCTCGTTCCCGGTCGACAAGGCGCTGCCGCGCGATGCCTATCGCGTGCTCGGCTACAAGCAGGCCGGCGAACGCGCCGTGCGCGTCGACATCC
>NZ_JALBHA010000811.1:0-1771 GCF_023006445.1 Bradyrhizobium sp. SHOUNA76 | reverse complement strand
ATTCGATCGCGGCCCAGGTCAGCGCGCCGGCGCAGGCGGCGAGATGGGTCGCGATGATCGCCATCACCGCGCGTGAATTGGCAGCGCCCGCCGAGCCGCCGTTGAAGCCGAACCAGCCGACCCACAACAGGCCGGTGCCCATCACCGCGAGCGACAGATCGAACGGCGAGAGATTTTCGGTGCCGTAGCCGTGGCGGCGCCCCATCACCTTCGCGGCAATGAGGCCGCTGGTGCCGGCCGACAGATGCACCACGAGACCGCCCGCGAAGTCGAGCACGCCCATGCTGTTGAGGAAGCCGCCGCCCCACACCCAATGCGCCAGCGGAATGTAGACGAAGATGAACCAGGCGACGGAGAACAGGAGATAGGCGGAGAACCGCATCCGGTCGGCGACCGACCCCGCGACCAGCGCCACCGTGATGATCGCGAACGTCATCTGGTACAGCATGAACAGCGCTTCCGGGATGGTCTTCGCCGCCGGATTGACGCTGTCCATGGTCATGCCGGCGAGAAACCAGCGGTCGAGCGTGCCGATCCACGGGCCGTCGCCGACGAAGCAGAGCGAATAGCCGAACGCGACCCAGAGAATGGAGATCAGCGTCACCGCGGCGAGGCTCTGCGCCATGGTCGCGAGCACGTTCTTCTTGCGCACCATGCCGGAGTAGAACAGCGCGAGCCCCGGGATGGTCATCATCAGCACCAGCGCGGTGGCGACGATCATCCAGGCGGTGTCGGCGGAGTTGATCTCGGAGCCTGCGGCGTGTGCCGACGATGTCGTGATCGACGCAAACCCGATCGGCGCAGCGATACACGCCGCGCGGCGCAACAATCCCGCCATCTCGTTTCCCCCAGCATAGAAATTACGTCGCACGCTATGGCGTCGTTGCCCGGTGCGATCGACGAAGACGTTATTTGGTCAGAGCGTTTTCAAGCGAAATGGATACCGGTTCGCGTCAGGAAAACGCGTCAAAACAAAATCTAGAGCGCGTCGCTGTCGGTTTCGCCGGTGCGGATGCGCAGCGCGTGATCGATCGGCGTGACGAAGATCTTGCCATCGCCGATCTGCCCGGTGCGCGCGGAGGCGGTGATCACACCCACGGCCTTGTCGGCGATGTCGGAGGCGACCGCGATCTCGATGCGCAGCTTGGGCAGGAAGTTCACGACGTATTCGGCGCCGCGATAGATCTCGGTGTGGCCCTTCTGGCGGCCATAGCCCTTCACCTCTGTCACGGTCATGCCGTGGACGCCGATCGCCGTCAGGGCCTGGCGGACCTCGTCGAGCTTGAAGGGTTTGATGATCGCGACGACGAGTTTCATGGTCTGGCCTATTCCCCGGGATGCGCCGCGCCGTATGTCCCCGGCGCTGCGTCAATCTGGCATCTTTCCGGGCAAATGGCATAAAAAAGTTGCAGGTTGAAGCGGAAAAACGTTTGGCCATGTGAACCGGCGCCTCTGTACAGGGCAGCCGTTCATCCTTCACAATGCATTTTTGGCATGGATGCGGTGAACCCAAGCATCCGGGCCGGTACATAAGTATGTTCGAGGGGGACGGTACATGGCGAGTTGGTTCTACGCATCCGAGGGCAAGCAGCAGGGGCCCTTTCCGGAGGGGCAATTTCGCGACCTCGTCGCCCAAGGCGTCGTGCGCCCGGACACCCTGGTTTGGACCGAGGGCAACCTGCCGCAGCTCGGCGGATGCCGAGGATGCGACGCAGGAGGCACTGTGGATCCTGTTCCGCCGTGTCGGCACGATCCACTCGCTGCTGGCGTT
>NZ_JALBHA010000810.1:0-1772 GCF_023006445.1 Bradyrhizobium sp. SHOUNA76 | reverse complement strand
GTAAGTCCCGATCCGGCTGTCGCGCATGATCTCGAGCTTGCGCTCGCGCGTTCGTCCGCCGCCGAGCCCGTCGGCGGTGTCGGCAAGGCCATCTTCATGCAGCGCGCCGGTGATGAGGGCGGTCGTGGCCAAAGCGAGCAGGGCAGCAAGGTTCGGCGTCAGTCCGAACCGGCTCGCCATCTTGTAGACCAACGCGCCGGCAAGGCCGACCAGCAACCCCGCGACGGGGAGGGCCCACGTCGCCCGGGCAACGGCGCCGTCGCCCGCAGGCTTCGACGATGCCACAGGGAGGATCGTCACGAACGATGCCGCCATCCTGAGATCGGCAATGATGTCTTTGAGAAGCTCGGTACGCGGCATCATTTCAGCTTCATCGGCAGGCCGGCAACGACGAACTCAACCTCATCGGCAACGGCGGCGATCGTCTGGTTCATGATCCCGGCGGCGTCACGAAAGCTGCGAGCCAGCGCGTTGTCGGGCACGATGCCGAGGCCGACTTCGTTGGTGACGAAAACGACGGGACTCTTCAGATGGGGCAATTTGCCAGCGAGCGCGCCCACCTCGCGTTCCCAATCACGCTGCTCGTGCATCAGGTTGGAGAGCCACAGCGTCAGGCAATCCACCAGCCTTGCGCCGCCGCCGTCGGTTGCGACCAGGACGTCGACGAGATCGAGCGGCACCTCGCGCTCGATCCAGTCGGTTCCGCGCCGCGCGCGATGCTTGGCGATACGCGCCTCCATCTCAGTGTCGAGCGCCTCAGCCGTCGCGACATAGACGGGCTGTCCGGGAAAGGCGCGCGTGCGCATTTCCGCACGCTTGCTCTTGCCCGATCGCGCTCCACCCGTGATCAAGATGACGGCCATGAAAGTCTCCTGTGGGCCTGACTAATCACCAAACGCGCCCAAAGACAAAGCCGAAATCAGGCGGCTGGGGGCTTGCGCTCGCGCCTCGCTTTGCGCAACAGGGGCGGGACAGGAGGCAGGTGTGGGCTTTGCGGGCGCGATGGTGGTGGCGATGGCGGTGGATGCCCTCTTGGGCTGGCCGTCGTGGCTGTTCGCACGGATCGGGCATCCCGTGACCTGGCTGGGGCGGCTGATCGGTGCTGTCGATACCGGCTGGAATCGCGATTGCGATCCACCAGCGCTCCGTCGTGCCGCGGGCGTTGCTGGAGCGCTCGTGGTGATCGCGATCTCGGTTGCGGTCGGCTGGGTGCTTCAGGTCTTGCTTCCCACGGGCTGGATCCAGATCGTGCTGATCGGCATCCTGGCCTGGCCCTTGGTCGCTTCGCGCTCGCTGCATGATCACGTCGCCGCCGTCGCGCATCCTCTGATGGCTGGCGACATCGCCGCTGCGCGCGAGGCGGTCTCGCGCATCGTCGGCCGCGATCCCGCAGCGCTCGATGAAGCCGGCATCGCGCGTGCGGCGATCGAGAGTCTCGCCGAGAACGCGTCTGACGGCATTGTAGCGCCTGTGTTCTGGGGCGCGCTGTTCGGATTGCCCGGCATTTTGGGTTACAAGGCGGTCAACACGCTGGACTCCATGATCGGCCATCGCAGCGAGCGCCACGAAGCGTTCGGCTGGGCGGCTGCGCGCATCGATGATGTCGCAAATTTCATTCCGGCGCGGCTGACCGGATTCCTGTTCGTGCTGCTGGCGCCGCGGCGGTCCGAGGCGCTGTCGTGCATGACGCGCGATGCGCGCCGTCATCGTTCGCCCAATGCCGGCTGGCCCGAAGCGGCCATGGCGGGCGCACTCGGTGTGCGGCTCAGCGG
>NZ_JALBHA010000080.1:0-17406 GCF_023006445.1 Bradyrhizobium sp. SHOUNA76 | reverse complement strand
CTGCCCGGCGTCGCGGACGCGGTCGGCTGCGGCGTGCCCTTCTGGAGCTCGGCCTGGGTCTGCTGCTGGGCGCGCTGCTTCTCCATCGCCGGCACGTTGTAGAAATACTGCCAGGCGATCAGGACGAGGCCCGACAGAATGACGGCAAGGATGGTATTGCGATTGTCGGTCATCACTGGTGTCTCGTCATCAATCGGGTTTGCGGCTGGCGGCGGGAGCGGGGCCGGGCCTTGAGCGCTCAGTCCTTGGGCCGCGTCCCTTCGACAATCCCTTGGGCGCCTGCCGCGCGGGCTTCGTGAACGCCGTGCGGAGGTCGTCGAGCATGGTCGCGAAGGGGCGCGAGAGCGCGTCCCTTCGGCCAACCAGCACATAATCATGATGGGGCTGCATCGACACCGGATCGAGCCGCTTCACCAGTTCGCGAAGCCGGCGCCGGATGCGATTGCGCGCGGGGGCGTTGCCGTTCTTTTTGGTCACGGTGAAGCCGACCCGGACCGGGCCGCCGTCATCGCGGGGGCGGCTTTGCAGGACGAACGCGGGACTATTCACCCGCGCGCCATTGGCAACGGCGAGGAAATCCGCCCGCTGCCTCAGCCGATCCATGATGAAATCCCGGAAAAGGGGGTCCGGCTCAGGCGCTCAGACGCTTGCGGCCGCGAGCGCGGCGGGCGGCGAGAACCTTGCGGCCGCCGGCAGTGGCGAGACGGGCACGGAAGCCGTGACGGCGCTTGCGCACCAGTTTGCTGGGTTGATAAGTCCGCTTCACGGGTTTTTCTCCGCTGACCGGGCAATTTGCCTGTAGAATTGATGGTAAAGTCCGGAAGATGCGGCCCAAAACGGACCGTTTCCGGCCCCAAGAGAGCCGCTCCCGGTGTCGCACCGGGTCATCGCGGACAATTTGCGCGGCTTATAAGCGAGCGCCTTGTTTTCGTCAACGCCGCACAAGCGCACGTTTCCGGTGAATATCGCTGTTTGCTCGGGGTTTTTAACCCTTGAGGTAGCGACTCGCGATATCAGCGCTTACATCCCACCTTGGCAGATTAGCGATCCGTAATTTGACCCGACCGGGGTCGGGCCGCATCTTTCATAACGCCAATCCTTCACCCGCCAAAGGCAGCGAGGGCGAATTTCGTGGCAGCGACAGACCTCCAGCCGATCCAGGATCAGGATCAGCCGGACCCGCCGGCGGTGCGCCCCCGCGGGACGCGCGGGCTTGGGCTGTCAGGCAAGCTGCTGCTGCTCACCATTCCCCTGGTGATGATCGCGGCCATCCTGCTCTACGTGCCTGCCATTGCCAATTTCTGGGTCAACCGGCTGAACGACCGCGTCGCGGCGGCCAACACCGCGGCGCTGGTGCTGGACGCGGCGCCGCTCGGCATGGTCCCCGATTCGCTGTCGCGTCAGATCCTGAAAAGCATCAATGCCCGCGCCGTCGCCATCAAGATGGGCCAGCAGCGCCGGCTGCTCGCCAGCGACAACATTCCGGCCGCGATCGAGCATGACCTCGACCTGCGCGACATGACCGCCTGGGAGGCGATCACTGGCTCGTTCCGAATGATGCTGGAGACCGGCAACCAGGCCATCCGGATCGTCGGGCCCGGCGTTGGCAATGCCCAGTTCATCGAGATCGTGACCGACGAGCTGCCGCTGCGGCAGCAGATGTATCGTTTCTCCCGCAACCTCGTGGTGGTCGCGCTGATCATCGCGGCGCTGACCGCGGGGCTGGTCTATCTCGCGCTTCATTATCTCTTCGTGCGCCCGATGCGGCGGTTGACCGCGAGCCTGGTCGGCTTCCACGAGAACCCCGAGAGCTCCGCGGGCATCATCGTGCCCAGCCAGCGCAGCGACGAGATCGGGGTCGCCGAGCGCGAGTTGTCGGACATGCAGCGCGATTTGATGTCGATGCTGAACCAAAAGAGCCGGCTTGCCGCCCTTGGCCTCGCGGTGTCCAAGATCAATCACGATCTGCGCAATCTGCTGGCCTCGGCCCAGCTTCTGTCGGACCAGCTCGCCAGCGTGCCGGACCCGCGGGTGCAGCGCTTTGCGCCGAAACTGGTGCGCTCGCTCGAGCGCGCCATCGCCTTCTGCCAGTCGACGCTGTCCTACGGCCGCGCCCAGGAGGCCGCGCCGGACCGCCGCATGATCATGATCGAGCCCGTCGTGCTGGAGGTCCGTGAGACCGCGGGTCTCGCCTCCGACGCCTCGATCGCCTGGGTCGCTGCGATCGAGCGCGGGCTTGCGATCGATGCCGATCCCGATCAGTTGTTCCGGGTGCTGCTCAATCTCGTCCGCAACGCCGCCCAGGCGTTGGAGAGTCATTCCTCCGGCGAGGGGGGCCCGCAGCAGATCCGGATCACCGGAAAACGCGAGGGCGCCGTGGCGATCATCGAAGTTTCCGACACCGGCCCCGGCGTGCCCCAGAAGACCCGGGATCACCTGTTCGAGGCGTTCCAGACCTCCGGTCGCCCCGGCGGCAGTGGCCTTGGCCTGGCCATCGCCGCCGAGCTGGTCCGCGCCCATGGCGGCGACATTCACCTGGTCGAGGGCACCATCGGCGCCACCTTCCGCATCGTCATCCCCGACCGCCCCGTGGAGCTGCTCTCCATCCGCAACGAGCGGCAGAGGGCGTAGTCGGCCAGGAGGCCGATTGAACGAGCGGGTGATCGCCATGATTTCCGTCATTCCGGGATGGCCCAAAGGGCCAGGCCCGGAATCCATAACCCCGGCTGGTGGTTATGGATTCCGGGCTCGCGACTTCGTCGCGCCCCGGAATGACGATCAAGAGGCGGAATGCCCCAAAATACCGCCGACGCAGACCTTGCCAATCGGGACAAGAGCGGCTAGTCAAAGCGCTCTTTCGCACCCCCTCCGGCTTTGCCGGGGGCTGCTTGCGGGCCATGCCCGCGCTGTTTGCGAAAAACGCGCCCGTAGCTCAGCTGGATAGAGCATCAGACTACGAATCTGAGGGTCGGACGTTCGAATCGTTCCGGGCGCGCCATTCTTCGACGCCGGTCAGGCAATCCACATCCGAGATCGCGGATCGGCCGCGCGCCGTCGGGAACCAGATGAAGATATCACAGGCATTCAAATTCGAGGCAGCGCATCGGTTGCCCAAGGTGCCCGAGACGCACCGATGCAGCCGGCTGCATGGTCATTCCTACCGGGTCGAGGTCCAGCTCGACGGACCGGTCGACCCCCGCACGGGCTTCGTCGTGGACTTTTTCGATCTCGAGTCGAGCTTCGCCGATATCGTGGGCGCGTTGGACCACCGATGCTTGAACGACGTCGAGGGGCTCGAGAACCCGACGGCCGAGAACATTGCGATCTGGATATGGGACCGGCTGGCATCGAGCCTGCGGCAAATCTCGGCGGTCCGCGTCTACGAAACGGCGGAGTGCTGGGCCGAATATCACGGGCGGTGACGTAGAGCACCAGGGTTACCAATCTGAATGGTTCCGGGCGTGCCATTTCGATAGTAAGTTCGTCCCATGCCCAGTATCGATCGTCTGCTCTCCCGCCTCGTTCTATTCCTTGCAATCGCAGCCGCCCCGGTGCTTCCCGCAAGGGCGGCCGAAACCTGCCCGTTCATCAGCGCCAAGGAACTCGCCGGCGCGATGCCGGCGCTCAAATGGTCACTGATTTCAAATCAGGACGGCCGCGGCTGCATCTACCAGGCCGGGCGCGGCGACACGATGATGCTCTCCGTGTTCCGTAATCCCGACAAGGACCGCGCCAGGGAATTGTACGCGACCTTCGTCAAGACACTTGGCGAGCGCATGCCGCTGAACGCAGTGTCAGGGATCGGCGACGAAGGCCAGGGCGGAACGAGCGCCGCCGGCGCAGAGCGGCAGGAGGCCTCGGTCGTCGCCTTGTCCGGCGATTACATTCTGCAGATCACCGTCTATCCGGCCGGCCGGCGTGCCGACGATGCGCTGCTCGGACCGCTCACCGAAGCCGCGCGAATTGCCATCGCCAGCGTGAACAGGAGCAGCGAACGGTTCGGTAATTGCGAGTGGCTTGCGGCCGCGGATGCCGACGGCTTTCTCGACAGCAGCACGCTGACGGTGCAGCGGACCGGCGCGGGCAGCTGCATGATGTTCGATCGCGAGGCCAACACCATGACGGTCGCCGTGATCACGACTTCGCGCGACACCGCCATCGGCATGATGAAACGCGCAGGTCCCTGCAAGCATTTGGCGATACCCGAGCTCGGCAGTGAAGCGTTCGGCGAGCATTCCTGCACCAAGGGCAACGGCAACGCCGTCACCATCTATGTCTGGAAGAACGGCAAGCAGGCTTCGATCCTGTTCGCCCCGGTCAAGCCGCATCCGGAGTCCGGCTCGGTCGAGCGCCTGAAGGCGGTCGCCGGGCGGGTTTATGGAAAGCTGTAACGGCGCATCAAGGCGATGGGCGCAATAGCCGGTTGATGAGCTGAACGAGAGTGCTCTCCAGCTCTTCCGGCGAGCTGATGGTAATGCCGTGCTTGTAATATTGCTCGACCCGGTGGCTGATGCCTATTGCGGCAAGCCGGATGTCGCCCGCCTGCTGGATCTCGCTGATGACATGGCGCAAATGGTGGTCCAGATACCTGTCTCCATTCTCGAGCAATGTGGAATCGTCAACAGGCGCGCCGTCGGATAGCACGATCAGACATTTCTGCCTTTCCTCGCGTTGGCGCAAACGCGACGCGGCCCATTCAATAGCTTCGCCGTCGATATTCTCCTTGATGAGATCTGGCCGTAGCATGTCTGCGCAGCGTTGCGCGCTCAGCTTCCCACCGGTGCTGCAATAGATGATGTGAAGCAGGTCGTTCAGTCGCCCGGGATAGGCGGGCTGGCGGTCGTTCAACCATTTTTCCCGGCTCTGCCCGCCCTTCCAGCGCGACGTCGTGAAGCCGAGCACTTCCTGCTTTGCTCCCAGGCTTTCGAGCAGGTCGGAGGCGACCAGCGCAGCCCGGGCCGCGAAAAACATCGGTTGTCCGCGCATTGATCCGGAATGATCGATCAGCAAGGACACGATCGCATCGGCGCCATCGAACGCGGAGCTGTCTTGCGGCTGGGAAGGCGCAATGCGCGCACGCTGTGCCGCAAGGTCCTTTTCGAGGTCGTACAGCGGCCCGGGGTCGGTCACCGGAAAGCGCTGGGCCCAGCGGCGGTCAGGGAGCGACGCGAGGACGGCATCCAAGTCGTTCGCCTCGATCTCCAAATCATAGTCCCGGGTGTAGACCTGATAAGGCCGATCGGGATCAAATCGGATCGGCTTATGCAATGACCTCCGAAGCGATGGCAAAAAGCTCAACGCCATGAGCGCAACCAGTGCTGCCAAGAAAGCGTCACGCCAAAGCAAGCCGGGCTCCAGTGATTTCGATCGTCATGTGCATCCTTGCGAAAGATACGCTTTGCGTCCAGGCTTACGTCATGCAATTCTGGATTGAGTTTGCAAAGGAGCAACCCTCTGCTCCTGCTGTCCGGCAGAAAGCCTGAATGTCAGATCCTCGCACCTGGTCGGCAGCCAATAGCGTGATGTGTGTCGCCGCCGCGCTCCTGCTGTCGGTCCTCGCTGCGCACGCCCGGGAGGCGCAATGGTCTCCGTTGTGGGACGCCTTGGCGAAGCGGCCCGACGCAAAGGTCATCGACGCCGTCAATGACAAAGGCGAGGCGACACGGCGTATCGATCTCTCCTCGGGGGTTTCGTTCTTTTTGGAACGCCATGGAGACCAGATCACGAGCACCGGGATCGATAATAGCGGGCGCGGCGCCGTGCAATGCAGTTGGGAGATTTATGTCGGCGTTCGGTCCTACACCGAAGCTTGCCTGTCGGGCGAAGATCGAGGCTTCGAAGCCGATCTGGACGACGCGATAGATCGTATGAACGATTTTATCGTTGAGAACAGCCTTGTTCCAGTGACCAAATCGGAGCTTCAGGATGCTGCCCGGCAACGTGAGCAGCATGTCAAGCAGACTGTGGGCGGGCAATCCGACGACGATCGCCGCAAGCTATGCGAAGCCAACCCCATTCGTCCCATGAGCAGCGCATTGCGGTCCGCTTCGCACGACTCGCGGGTTTCGATCTTGAACAAGCTTTTGTCCGTCAAGCGACCGCCGGTAAAGAATCCTTGCCTCTAAGCGTGCCGCTGCCGGCGGCGCTGCGCAGCAGTCCTGGCGTCAGATCGCACATCTACACAGTATGGCAGGAGCATCCGGGGCCGCGAACGGTCCCGGATGCTGTCCAACTAGAAGCTCAATCCACAAGCCCGCCGGATCGCGATCTGAACTGGCGAAGGTGGCAACGCGGGATCAAGCTCGCCTCTCGGCAGCAGCGGAGGCTGTGCCATGAAGCGCGGCCGTTTCCCTCGGTGGGGTTGCGCGGCATGAACGAGGAACGGGTGGCACAGATAGACGCTGCCTGCCGCACCGGTCGCCAGCTCGATCTCGCAATCTCCGGTCGACGCATAGTCCTCGGCAGAGAGCTGCCGGAGCGTCGCGCCTGCCTCGCCATAAGGCAGTAGCTCCTGCGCGATAGTGGCATGCGAGCCTTTCCGGATCCGCGTGGGCGCATCATCGGCGCCGACATCCGAGAACAGGAAGAGCATCAGCAGCGCACGCCCGCTGCTTTTCACATTGACGCGCCATTCCATGAAATCCGCATTGGCGGTGCCAAAGCTCATGTCCACATGCCAGCCGTCATCACCGGGCGCTTCCTCTGACCGGAAGCGGATCGGAAAGGTTCCAAGGCCCGTGGGCGCAAGCCAGCGCCCTTCGCCAACGAGTTGATCGTAGGCGTTGTGCAGGGGCGGCGCGTTCGCGGCTTCAATGAAAGGGGGCGAAGCCTTGAATCCCACCCGGACAACGGGGCGAGTCCAAAGTTGAGGTTGGTCCGGTGACAGACCGATATCCGCCCACAATTCGTCCCTGCATTGCTTTGCAAGCTGAGCGCTGAAGGCGTTCTCGATCTTGACGAAACCGTCGTCGATGAAGTTCTGGACCTGACGAGGCGTCAGGCCAGCATGTTCGGTCTGGGGCATTGCACATTCTCCCTGCGGCTACCGCATCAGGCGCAGCCGGTTCGATCTGATCGGCGCGGATGCGCCGCGACGATTTCAGCCGTTCAGATCAGCAGGAAGAATGTGGACATGAACATCATGGTGGGAACGTATACCGCGGCGGACCCGGGAATCAAGACGCGCTGGACGGGTCGCAGAAAATGAACCGTTCGTAAGGATGCAAGGCGAAGGTGCAGCTATCTGTCCTCGCCGTCCCGCCGGCGGAAGGGATCGGCGACATCATCGTGACCGCTGCGGCTGCTGAAGAACATCAAGGCCATCAGCCCGCAGCCGATGAGCAGCGAGAAGAAACTTCCGAGACCAAGCGCGATCCAGCCATGCTTGCCCATTTCGACCCCGCTGCTGGCTCCCCAGACCGAGAAAGCCCAGACGCCGGTGAGAATCAGCATGGCTCCGAGAGCGACCAACAGGGCGATCTGGCCGGCACTGATGTTTTTCATGACGGTTCTCGCTGTCGTTGCCTGACGAGAGTCAATTGCGAAGAGAGAGGAGACGTTCCTGTCACGACGCCGGCCTCTGCGTGGCTCTCCTGAATTCGCCTGCCGAAAAGACGCCTTTTCGGCGAGATGCCGCAAGCCCTCATTCGGAGACGGCGAGAACGGTCAATCCCCTGGTGCGCGTGTCGGGCGTCTCGAATTCGATCCGCTGTCCCACCGAGAGGCCGATCAGCGCCGCTCCGACAGGCGTCAGGATCGAGATCCGGTTGAGTTCGATGTTCGCCTCGTGCGGATAGACCAGCACGATCTCCCGGCTCGCACCCGTCTCGTCATCGCGATAGGTCACTTTCGACCCCATCCTGATCACGCCGCGCAAGTCGTTCTCTTCCGTAACCGTCGCACGTTCCAGTTCTCGAGCCAGAAACTGGGCGACACGCGGAAATAGTTCCATGGTTGAATTTGCCAGCGAGCTGAGACGACGCGACTCGACTTCCGTGATCTTGATCGGTGGCAGCGCCGGCTGTTCTCGCCGAGTCCTGATTTCGAAGTTGCGCATTTGAATTCTCCTATGCTGCAGTTGGTCCGGGGTCGTCATCGAACGGCTTGCTTCGGCGTGCCCGGAAGAGAGGGACGACCTTTGGGCTTGATTGGGTTACGTTCTGAACCCTGACGACGTTCAGGCAGCCGGCGACGAAGTACGGCATCTGGTCGCCGACCTGCAGTCCGATCAAAGCCGCACCCAAAGGTGTTAGGACCGAAAGGCTGTCGGGATTCGACCAGTACTCCTCGGGCCAGACCAATTGCACGGTGCGACGCGGAACGCCCCAATTCGTGCAACAGGTGACCCATGATCCCACGGTCACGAGCGAACGGAGATCGTTCCCTTCGTCGGGCACGATGTCGGCGCGGTTGATCTCACTTATGAGGAAGATCCCGTCCAGGTCGCCTTTCTGCGCGGCACGGCGGGCAAGCTGTTCCAGCCGCGGGTAGTCCGATGCGGTGAGCGCGATTTTTGGAAGAGGCAGCACGGCACACTCCTTCTGCTTCAATACGACCTCTCGGGTGGAGGTCACGAAAGCTGGAAAAGAGCCCGGACGGCGCAAGCACCGTCCGGCTAACCGCCTGCTTGGAGGCGGCCGGCGTGAAGACTGAAACGCGCGGTGCGCGCATCTATGTCGACGACATATGCCATGACGCTCTGACTATAGTGATTGATTCCGCTGGCAACATTGCGGCGAAACCGCACAGTCGCGAGCACTGGATCTTTGCAACAAGCCGCCATTTGACGGCCATGCGAGCTTCAGCTCGACGGCTCAGCCTTTTACCGCAGTCCTTGTTCGTCGATCAGAATGCGATGGATTTCGATGCGCTGCGGCAGCTCGATCAGGAATTCCGCGTCGCGCGCGAGATGATGGACCTTGGTCGGCTCGCCCTTGGTGAAGGCCGTCATGGCCGCGATATCAGCCCAATAGGAAATGGTCGTGAACCACGTCTCATCATCGCGGTCCTCGCGCAATTGCTGCACTCCGAGCGCGGTCTTCAACAGCGGCGGAATGCCCTCGGCCTGCAGATAGGCCTGGTAGGCGTCGGCGAGATCGCGGTGGGTACGGCCCCGCCAGATGCGGGCGATGGTCGGTTTGGTCGGCATGGCGAGACTCCCTGCGAGGCGAACGCTGTGCCCCACACTCCCGTTCCATGCGTCGCTGCCGGTGACAGAATTTGTGCCGACCGTCGGCGGCGCCGTCGCACGAGTCCAGATCATTGATCTGCAGCAATGATGATCTTGACCGCAAATGCTAAAGCGATTCGCAAGTCGCGACTCTGGGCCAGCCAGTCGCGAGAATCGCAGCGTGTGCTGGAACCCGAGGACTCAATGGGACGACTCCTGAATATCGTGACGCCACTGCATACGGCGACCAAGCGCGACTACATGGGCCGCATGAACGACGACAAGATCGGCTGCTCGCTGAAGGCGCGGGAATACGAGGCCGATTATTGGGATGGCGACCGCCGCTTCGGCTATGGCGGCTACCGCTTCATCGAAGGGCGCTGGGCGCCGGTCGCCAAGGCGCTGATCGAGACCTATGGTCTGAAGAATGGGTCCAGCGTGCTCGACGTCGGCTGCGGCAAGGGCTTTCTGCTGTACGAGATGCAGAAGATCCTGCCGGGTTTGAAGGTCGTCGGCTTCGACATCTCCAAGCATGGTCTCGAAAATGCGCACGAGCAGGTGAAGCCGCACCTCTTCAACTATCGTGCCCAGGACATCTATCCCTATGGCGACGAAAGTTTCGATCTCGTCATCTCGCTGGGTACCCTGCACAATCTCCGACTGTATGAACTCGAGGCGGCGCTCAAGCAGGTCGAGCGGGTCGGCAAGAACAAATACGTCATGGTCGAGGGCTACCGGAACGTCGCCGAATTGCACAACCTCGAATGCTGGGCGCTGACGGCGGAGTCCATCCTGCACACGTCGGAATGGATCTGGCTGTACGGCAAGCTCGGCTACACCGGCGATTACGAATTCATCTATTTCGAGTGATCGGGCGCTCCTCATGGACATCAAGACTGCCAAGGCGGCCATTCTCGTCGAATCGGGCAAGCCGCTGATCGTCGACGAGTTCACCTTGCCGGATCGGCTCGAGCACGGCCAGGTGCTCGCGCACGTGCACACGTCGAGCATCTGCGGCGCGCAGATCAACGAGATCGACGCCGTCAAAGGCGTCGACAAGTTCCTGCCGCACCTCTTGGGGCACGAAGCGCTGGCAACCATCGTCGAGACCGGACCCGGCGTCGTCTCCTGCAAGCAGGGCGACACCGTCGTCATGCATTGGCGGCCGGGCAAGGGCATCCAGTCCAATACTCCGGTCTATTCCTGGCGCGGCAAGCGCCTCAATGCGGGCTGGGTCACCACCTTCAACGACTACGCCGTGGTGTCCGAGAATCGCGTTACGCCCGTTCCGGCCTCGATCGACCGCACCAGCGCGCCGCTGCTCGGCTGCGCGGTGACGACCGCGCTCGGTGTCGTCAACAACGATGCGCAAATCGCCATCGGCGAGGCCGTCGTCGTGTTCGGCGTCGGCGGCGTCGGATTGAACATCGTGCAATTTGCCGCGATGGTGGGCGCCTATCCCGTCATCGCGATCGACCGCCTCGACAACAAGCTCGAGATGGCGAGGCAGTTCGGCGCCACCCACACCATCAACTCCGAAGCGGTCAATGATGTGGCTGCCGACGTTCGGTCGATCACGGGCACTGAGGGACCCGACAAGGTCGTCGAAACCACCGGCGTCAAGAATTTGATCGAGCTCGCCTACGAGATCACGGCGAAGAAGGGCCGCTGCATCCTCGTCGGCGTTCCCCGCGAGAAGGCCGAAATCTACACGCTGCCGCTCCACTTCGAGAAGGTGCTGAAGGGCTCGGAAGGCGGGCAATGCCAGCCGGCGCGCGATATCCCGCGTCTCGTTCGGCTGAGCGATGCCGGCAAGGTGAGCTACCGCGGGATCGTGACCCACGAGTTCGCGCTTGACGGCGTCAATGACGCGTTGGACCTGATGCGCAGCGGCACATCGGGGCGAATTCTGCTGAACATCAGCTGAGCGCGGCGACCAGGTCGCAAGCCTGGTCGAGGCCGACGGCACCGCAAGTCCGGCGCGAAGAGCATCCAAGCCGTTCTCTTCAGCCTGAAAGGGGGCCGTTCGCAGGCCTTTCGGCATCTGCAATAGCGCCGCTGCTGACGGCGTAGCCAGGCAGCACGTCATGACGGCTTCGCGCCGGCCGTAACCGCCGGTTAACCATGGATATTTACGGTGTCGAAAGCCTCTGAACTGTGACTGTCAGTTGATTTCGAGTCGAGCCCATGGCGTTCGGTAGCCGCCCATCTCCGCGAAGCATCGCCCCGACGGAGCCAGCGGCTTCGTGGGAAGCGCCGCGGGCTGCGCGGACGAAACCCGATGGTGCCGCGCCGACCCTGATCAAGGGATCGCTGACCGTCTCCGGAGCTCTCTCTTTCCTGCGCGAGAACGGCCGGCGCATTCTGATGCTGGCATTGGCGCTATTCGCCTTCGGCGTCGTCGTTCTCATGGTTCTGCCGGTCCGGTACGCCGCGACGGCCCTGGTCGTGCTCGACCCCCGGGAGCTGCGTGTCACCACGGAGCAGGACGTTTTGCCGGGCATCGGCCAGGACGCCGCAGCGCTTCAGAGCCAGATCGAGATCGCCAAGTCGGATGGCTTTCTCCGCCCCCTGATCGAACAGCTCAAGATCGCCGACGACGATGACATCGCGGGCGGTCATACCGACATGACGCGCCTGCTCGAAAAATTCCGCAGCCGCCTCGAGATCACGCGCCGAGGACTCACCTACGTCATTGCGGTTTCGTTCACCTCCAACCGCCCCGAGCGGGCCGCTTATTATGCCAACGCCGTCGCCGAGGCGTTCGTGGCCAGCCAGGGCCGTGTCCGCACCGAGGCCACGGACGAGGCCGCCGACTGGCTCAAGGACCGGCTGAAGACATTGAACGAGCGCCTGCGCGCCTCGGAAGACGCCGTCGCCGCCTTCAGGCTCGAGCACAAGATCCTCAATGCCGGCAAGGATTCGACCACCCAGCAATTGCGGGTGACCGATCTCAATCAGCAGGTCTCCGCCGCACGTCTGCGTACCGAGGAAGCCAAGGCGCGCTACGAGCAGGTGCAGCGCGATCTCAAGGCCAATGTCGAAGGGCCGGTGAAGCAGGACCTGCTGAGCATGCTGCGGGCGCAGCGCTCGACCCTGAATGACCAGATCGCGCAGAAGAAGGCGGTGTACGGCGAGCGCCATCCCGACCTCGCGATCTCCTACAGCCAGCTGGCCGACATCAACCGGCAGATCGAGGTCGAGCGGAAGAAGAACATCGACACCGCCAAGTCCGAATATGAAGCCCAGCTGGAGCAGCAGAACGCGCTGGAAAAGCAGCTCAAGGCGGTCGAGACGCAAATGCTGGTCGACGGGCAGGCGCTGGTGAAGCTGCAGGAGCTGCAGCGCGACGCCGACGCCAACAGGAACATCTACGAGCAGTTCCTGTCGCGGTTCAAGACCACCAACGAGCAGCGTCAGCTGCAGGCGTCCCAGACCAAGATCGCTTCGCCCGCCATTCCGCCGCTGCGCTCGACGCGCCCGCCGTTCGCTCTGCTGCTGGCGGCGCTGGCGATCGGCTCGCTGCTGACGTCGACCGCCGCAATTGCGGTGATGACGAGCATGTCCGACCAGTCTGCGCCCATCGAAGCTCCCGTGCATGCCGCGGTGGAGAACACGCAGGGTCGGCAAGTCCAGGTTCAAGTCCAGCCTCAAGCTCAGCCTCCGGCCGCTGCCGTGGGCCGGCCCGAGACGATGCCGCGCCTTCCTGTCTGGGCCCGCATCCCCGATCTTTCGTCTGGAGCCAACACCAACACCGTCTGGCAAAGACCGATTGCGGCCTCGGCCGAGCTCGATCTCGGTGCCTATCTGCGGCCGCTGCTCGAGCGGATAGATCGCGTGCCGGTGCGCGGTTGCAAGGTCGCCCTCGTGTTGTCGGTCGGCAAGAGCGCCGGCGGCAACACCGTTGCGCGCTCCCTGAATCGCGCCGCCGTGACGCGCGGCATGATGAGCGTATTGATCCGGCTGCAGGGGGAATTCGCAGGTCACCAGCCTCCGGTGACCGAATGGAATGACGGCTCGACCACGGCGGGACTGCAGTCGATCGACGAGCTCCTCAGTGCCGGCCGAAAGGCCGATGCGAGTCCCGAGGACGATATTCGTTCGGAATTCGACCTGATCATCGTCCACGCCGGCAATCTCGCCTTGCAGCCCGACGCCATCGCGCTGGCGGCGCACGCGGATCTCATCGTCCTGGTGGCGCGCGCCGGCGAGCTCGGTTCGGCGGCGATGCGCAGGGTGACTACGGCGCTGTCGCGCTACGAGGCCGTGCCGACAGGTCTGGTCGTCAATCATGCGCCTGCGGGCTCGCTGTCGCCGCACCCCGAGGGTGGCGCATTGGGCCTTGCGGTTTGACCATGACATCGTCGCGCCGTCGTCCGCTGGCCGCGGCGATGCTTCTGTGGATCTCGTCAGGCTCGCCGGTCTTCGCCGGCGATTGCGTGCCCGTGCCGCAGACGGTCGCGCCGGATCGGCTTGCCGCACTGTCCCGCGGCTTCAATGCCGATGGTTGGATCAACGGCGCGGCCCCGAGCCGCGAGCTGCTGCAGCAACTGCGCAGGGCGGGAATGAGCCATGTTCGCCTGCCGGTGCCGGCAGAGCGCGTGATGCCTCGTTTCGCTGCGAAGGCCGAGCGCGACGAGACGCTGCGCGTGCTCGACCAAGCGCTGAAGCAGCTCACCGCGCTCGGCTACTCCACGTCCGTCGATCTTCATCCCGGCGAGCGCTTCAATCGCCTGCACAAGGAGGATCCGGACGCGGCGCTGCGTCAGATGCAGGAGGCCTGGAGCGGTCTTGCTGAGGTCATTCGATCCTATCCGCCCGATCGCATCTTCGCCGAGCTGCTCAACGAGCCCGATGTCGACGCCGACAGATGGCAGACGGAGGTCGAAGCGCTCGCCGTCTTCGTGCGCGGATTGCTTCCCAAGACGACCCTCGTCATAGGCCCGGTCAACTGGCAGCGCGCGGATTCGCTGCCACGATTCCGGCCGCTGCCGGATCCCGACATCGTCTATGCCATCCACTTCTATGATCCCATGGTGTTCACCCATCAGGCCCACTGGGATGCGCAGGATCCGCTGCACGACATCATCGATCTGCCTTATCCGATCAACGCGGGCGATCCCAAAGTTCAGGCAATCCGCCAGGATTTGCAGGCGAGGGGCGCGACCAAGGCACTCGGCATGCTCGACGTTGCGATTGCCGCCGCCAAGGACAGGCCGGGCGCCGATCGCTGGCTCGCGCCGGCGCTGCAATGGCAGCAGCAGTTCGCGCGGCCGATCATCGTCAACGAATTCGGCGTGTTGAAAGCCGGCGCTCCCAGGGAGAGCCGGATGCGCTGGCTGGCGGAAGTCACCGCTTATGCCCGCGATCATTGCTGGGGCTGGGCGCATTGGGAGCTGGCGCAGGGTTTTGGCCTCGTCGACCGCAGCACCGGCAAGCCCGATCCCGACGTGATGCGGGCGCTGCTCGGCGGAGCGGCACGGCCCGGCCGGCGCTGATCGCTCTTCGCGTTCCGCTATCGTTAACGAATCCTTACACATCGCCCCGCTATCGTGCTCGACGCGCGATGCCAAAGGACGATCAATGAGCGCCGGGTCCTCACCTCAGGTTCAGACCGTGCAGGTCGCGCCATCGCCGCCCGCCTGGCGCGAGCTGGTCCTGACCCTCTGCATCGCCGTGGCGACGATCGGTTTTGCGCCGGTCCTGCACCTCGCCAATCCGGCGTTGGGCATTGCCGTCGTGGTCCTCGTCGGCATCGCCATCGTCGTGGCGGTCCCGACCTACGCGCCCGCCATCGCGATCTTCGTTCTGTTCTTCCAGAATCTGTTCGTCTCGATCCTGTCTCCGCTGATCCCGCTGCCGTCCGATCTCGACTTCATCAAGGGCTACAATTTTCTCGTCTGCTCCGTCATGTGGCTGGCGACGTTCGGCCTCTACGTGCTGGGCCAGAGGAATCAGTCGGCTGAGGTGAACCGGATCATGCGTTGGGGTGTGATCACCCTCGCCGTGGTGTCGCTGTATTTCGCGATCGGCTTCATCCAGGACGGACAGCCTGCGGCGGTTTATCTGCGCAATATCGTGATGCCGCTGTTCCTGTTCCAGCTGTCGCTTTTGACAGCCGCGACCTATGAGGTGCGCATCACGCCCTTCCTGGTGACGCTCGCGGTCATTCTCATGGTGTGCGGCTACGTCGAGCTCGCCTTCCGCGATTTTTGGCTCGCCGTCACCAACGGATACACGTTCTGGGGTTTCGACGAGCTCAAGGCGACACACTCCGGCGTCTGGGAAGCCCAGATGAGGGCCACCGGCAACGTGCCCGTCGATCTCAAGGATCGTTTCAGCTTCGACTTCCTGAACACGCCCCTGCTGGAAGGGTTCGGCCTGTCGAAGATGCTGCGCATCCACGGTCCGAACATGCACCCGATCAGCTTCGCCTACGGGATCGGCTTTCTCGGCCTGTTCCTGTGCTCGGTGGGACGTCCGCTCCTGGCCCTGGCGGCGTTGCCGCTCCTGGTGTTTTGCAGCGTGAAGGGAGCGCTCATCGTCGTGGTCTTCGTCGCCGCGGCCTGGATCTCGACCCGGCTGCTCGGTGCGGTGGTGACGCTGTTGCTCGGCTTTCTGGGCCTGATCGCCTTTGCGATTCTGGCGATCCGTGTCGGCTTGCAGATCGGCGACTATCACGTCATCGGCCTCATGGGGGGGCTGAATGGATTCTTGGAGCGACCGTTCGGCCGCGGCCTCGGCGTCGGCGGCAATTTGTCAGACAGCTATTTTTCCATCGACTGGAGTGCCGCGCAGGCGGCCGGAACGATCGATGGCGCGGTCGAAAGCGCGGTCGGTGTGCTGCTGTACCAGATGGGCATCGCCGCCTTCGTGCCGCTTGCCTTCTATTTCGCGATGGCGCTCAAGGCCTGGCGACTGTACGCGTCGTCAGGATATCTGACGCAGGGTCTGGCCGGCTTCGGCGTCATGGTCGTGCTGCTCAACGGATTGTTTCAGGAAGAGGCCTTGTTCGCGCCGCTGGCGCTCGGGCTCATGCTCTCGCTCACTGGCCTCGTCATCGGCAGCCATGTGAGAATGCAGGCCGTCGCCCGCGAGGAGGCCGAGTTCGAGCAGCTGACGCGGTACCAGCCCGTGACGTAGGCCGGCGGAGTGCCAACGGTCCTGCTCGACGCGGCCCTCAGGGCCGCGCCCAATCCAGGAACTTCCACTTTTTCCCTGCGTTGAACAGCGGCCCACAGCAGCGGCCGACGCACGCCATGAAGAACCTTTCCAACACCGAGTTCTCCCCTGAGGTGATCGAGCTCATGACCACCGCTCTGCAAGCCGCGGTTGCCACGTTGCCGGAGCCCGTGCACTCTTCGCACGTCAACGCACTCGCCGAATCCATTCTGCGCACGGCTGGTGCGGGCGAGCACAATGTCGCGACTTTGCAGCGGATCGCCCTGATGGAGCTGCAACTGGCGCCGCGCAAATGATGAGGCCCGCATGAAGACGATCATTGTTGCCGCCGTTGCGCTGTCTGCCACCCTGTGCGTTGCCCGGGCCGACAGCTGGACCAGCTACCGGATTCCGGAGTCAGGGACCTCGGTCGAAATTCCCGCCTCGGTTTTCACGGAGACGGCCGGCAAGCCCGACGGCTACGGCCAGCAATTTCGCACGTCCGACGGCAGGGCTGATCTCACCGTCCAGGCCGTTGCCAACCGGCAGGGTCTTTCGCCGGCTGAATTCCTGGCCAGGAAGAATCCCCCGCCCGGGATCATCTACAAGCGCATTGCGCCCGATTTCTTCGTGGTTTCCAGCGTCAAGCGCGGCACAATCTGGTACGACCGCTGCAATTTCGCGCGGGGATACGTGCACTGCGTGCTGGTCAATTATCCCGCGGCCGAGAAGCGGCAATGGGATCGACTTGTCACGCGGATCAGCCACAGCCTGAGGGGCGGCTGAACCGGACCACGGAGAAGAGCTGCCCGGCTAAGCCGGGCAGCAGGTCGTGAGGATTAGCGCGCTGTCGTTGACGTGGTCGACATGGACGGCTTCGAACCCGGCACATGCGACATTGTCTTGGTGGTCGAACCGACCTCTTCACCGGCCTTGACCTTGGTGCGCGTGTGCGAGCGGCTGAACGTGCCGCCCTCATGGGCCTGCGCGCGGGCGTTGGAATTCATCACCGGGCCGTTGCCCTTGTTCATGCTGACGCCGGTCCGGGCCTTGCCGTCGGCGGCCGCGGCGCTTCC
>NZ_JALBHA010000809.1:0-1773 GCF_023006445.1 Bradyrhizobium sp. SHOUNA76 | reverse complement strand
CGCGGCCGCACTGGCCGGCTGGAGCGGCGCAGGCAGCGGATGGTGGCAACATGCGGGTGGCGGCTACGGCTGGGTCGGGCCGCTGTTCTGGCCGTTCGCCTACAACGACCTCTACGACTACACGATCTGGGGCGACGGGCCCGGCTTCTGGGGTTACGGCTATCCGGACATCTATGCCGGCATGTTTGGTCCCTATGGCTATGATCGCCTCTCGGCCTATCTGCCACAGCAACAGCAGGGACGGCGGCGGGCGCGCAGCGCGCCGCTCGATCAGCTCTGCGGCAGCGACCGCCGCGGAATCGTCGGTCTGCCGATTGACCAGATTGCAGCCGCGGTGCAGCCAAGCGATGCGCAAGGAGCCGATCTTGATGCGCTCGGCAACGCTTCGATTGACGCTGCGGCGCTGATCCGCACATCCTGCCCGACGCAGGCCGCAGCAACGGCCCCCGGCCGGCTCGCGGCGATGCAGCTGCGCGTCGAAGCGATGCAGAAGGCGGTCGATCTGGTCCAGCCGGCGCTCGACAAATTCTATGGTTCGCTTGTGGACGAACAGAAAGCGCGCTTCAATGCGCTGGCTGACGATCAGCGTCGGGCGACGGCGTCGAACAATGCGAACCCGTCGGTGCAGACTTGCAGCGCATCCGCCGCGTTCGATTGGCCCGGCGCCACGATCGAGGAGAGGCTTCGTCCGAACGACACCCAGCGCGCGGCGCTCCAGGTGCTCCAGGATACCAGCGCCAAGGTCAGCGCATCGCTCAAGGCGGCCTGCGAGCCCAATGAGGTGATGACCCCGCCGGCACGCATGGCCGCGATCCGCAAACGCCTCGACGTGATGCTGGACGGGATCAAGTCGGTGCGCGCGGCGCTCGATGATTTCTACGCCACGCTGAACGACGAGCAGAAGGCGCAGTTCGAAGCGATCGGGCCGCGCCGCATGTCCTGAACGGCGCGAGGCCGACCAGACCATTGGTGGGGGCGATGAAGTGGTTCGCAAGGCGGCAGCCTGCAGACATTTGGGACGAGCCGATCCAGGGGCCGATCGGCGACATCGACGCGGCGGAGCGAATTCGGAACATTTGCCAGGCTGCGAGGGCAGGCGCGGAGGCCGTCGGAGCCTCAGCGCGGACTGCTGAGCGCGAGTGTGAACGCTACGAGCGTGCCGCCCGCGTCGCGATGGAAATCGCAATGAAGATTTCAGACGACCTGATGCGCGACGATGCGGTGCGCCGCATCGTCGAACTCTGCATGAAGGCCAATGATCTCAAGACCGCGCAGATCCTGTTTCGCGCGATCCAGGCCGGCTGGGTCCGAGAGGCCGTGCAGCGGGATCATCCGGCGCTGGCGCAATAGAGAGCAGGGCGGCCGCACGTAAGAGGCGTGCTGTGAGCACCAGCATCTCAACAGCGTCATGCCCGGGCCTTCGCCTCGCCGAAGCGGCTTCGGCCGCGCAGGCGGGACAAGCCCGGGCATGACGACCTCGTGTAATCCTCCAATGGGATTATGGACCTTGTAGCGGCTCAGTATCTGCGGTCGCCGCGATAATGGTCACCGCCGCCGCGGCCGCCCATTCCCATGCCGAGGCCGATACCGACACCGATGCCGATGCCTTGCATGACAGCCTCGGGCGGCGGGCCGCGATCCGGCGGTGGCGCGCGCTCGTAGACCACTTGGTCAGACGGCGGGCGACGCTTCGGCGGGGTCTCGACCACCTTGCGCTTGGGCGGCGTGTCGTCGACACGCTTCTTGATCACGGGCGCGACGCTCGGATTGACC
>NZ_JALBHA010000808.1:0-1773 GCF_023006445.1 Bradyrhizobium sp. SHOUNA76 | reverse complement strand
CGTCCGGCCGAATGCCGCGGCATCGGGCTTGGCCCGCCGCAACGCCTCGCGCGATCGCACCTCCGCAACCACGAAGGGCGTCCCGACACCGACGACCTGTGGCGCGTGGTGATCGGTCCTGATGTCATCGGCCGTCAAAGAGAGGCAGGACGCGACCTCCGCGGCGGAAAGCTGCGCAAGCCGCGACAGCGGCTGCGGCGCGGTCAGCTCGGTGCTGACCACCTTTCCCTGTTCTCTCCGAATCTCGACCGGCACGAGTCCCGCCTTCTCCTCGAACAGCAGGCAAGGCTTCGGCTCCTTCGCGAGGCTCGCCAGCACGAAGGACGTCCCGATATTGGGGTGACCTGCGAACGGCATCTCCCTAACAGGCGTGAAGATGCGCACCTCCGCATCATTGGCCTTGTCGCGCGGCGGCAGCACGAAGGTGGTCTCGGAATAGTTGAATTCGGTGGCGATCGTCTGCATCTGCGCCGTCGTGAGCCCGCCGGCATCGAGCACCACGGCGAGCTGATTGCCGCCGAAGGCGCGGTCGGTGAACACGTCGACGGTGACGTAGCGGCGCTGCATCTTCGATCCCTCATGCAAGTCGCGGCCGCAACCGGCCGCATCGCCGGCAGTCTACAGGCCGACAACATCGCTCGTCATGCCCCAAAATTCGGAGCAATCGGAGCAATCGTGACGAGGTGCTGGAGGCAGAGAAGTGCAGACTTTCGCGACGCCGGGCTGGCAGATTTTTTCACCAGCCCGGCCTCGTCTCACACGATCGTCAGTAGGCGTAGGAATACGGGTACGAGGACCCCGTGTTCGGCAGGCAGGGTGGCTGCTTGTAGGGCTCGGACGCATACGCGCCCTCGGCCGGCGCCCTGACACAGGAGTCAGTCGTCACCTGGGTTGCGGCAGCGCGCGTCGGGGCGATGTGGCGTGCCGATGCGGCTTGCGTCTGGGTGACGGCGGCGGCGATCAAGGCGGCCGCAACAAGGGTCATTCGGGTCATTGGTTCTCTCCAGATTGCATTCGGAAGACGAGATGTCTCGGCTTCCACTGTGCGAGACCCGAAAGCTACCAAAGATCTTTCATCACGCGCGTTCAACGGAGCGCGATTCCGCTTCAACGAAACGCTACTTACAGGTGAAGGCGCTACCCCAACTGAAACACCGCCACCGGCTGTTCATAGCCGCGCACCTCGACCTCGCCGAGTGCGACCGCATCGCGGCCGGCCTCGCCCAGCGCCTCGCGCACGGTCGCCGAAATCAGGAGCTGCGAGCCGAACTCCTTGTTCAGCGCTTCCAGCCGCGAGGCGAAGTTCACGGTGTCGCCGATGACCGTGTACTCCTTGCGCCGCGGCGATCCGATATTGCCGGCGACGACCTCGCCGAAATGGATACCGATGCCGATGCGAAGCGGCCAGCTCGTCTGCGCGTTGATGCGATCCATCGCGCTCAGCATCTCGCGGCCCGCGGCGACCGCGCGCTGCGCGGCGTCGGAGGCCTCCAGCGGTGCGCCAAACAGCGCGAGGAAACCATCACCGAGAAATTTGTTCACGATGCCGCCGTGCTTGTCGAGGATGTCGACCAGCACCGCAAAGGCGCCGTCCAGCCGGTCGACCACTTCCTGCGGAGTGCGCGACTGCGCGCCGGCGGTGAAGCCACGGAAATCGACGAACATCACCGCGACGCGGCGGACGTCACCGCCTCCGCTGGTGCCTTCCGCCATCAGCCGCTCCACCACCTGCGGAGAAACGTGCTGGCCGAACAGGTTCGTCACCCGGTCGCG
>NZ_JALBHA010000807.1:0-1779 GCF_023006445.1 Bradyrhizobium sp. SHOUNA76 | reverse complement strand
GGCGTCGAGCCGGCGGTGATCCTCGGTCATGCGGGCAAAGCGCTCGAAATCGTTGCGTTCGCGCGGGTGGGCCACGACGAGCGAGCCGTTGAACGGCGTGTCCGGCAGCTCGCGCCGCCAGATATGAAGCGAGTGCAGCCCCAGGCGGCTGATGATGGGTTCGGCGACCTCGGCCTCACAATAGGGCGCGAGCATGCCGCCGGCCCAATGGCTGGTGGCGTCCGTCATCGCCTCGTCACCGCGCTCGTGCAAGGTCACGGCATGGCCGGCCTGTGCGAACAGTAGCGCTTGCCAGGCGCCCGCAATGCCTGCGCCGATGATGGATACCGGTGAATCCGGTCGCTTGGTCGTCTGCAACATCCCTGTCCCTTCGCCGGCATGACCCGGATCAGGTTCAAAGGGTCACCGCGGTCCTGGGCGGTATTGCCCATTTAGCGGTATCTCAGCTCCTCCTCGGAGCACCCCTCGGAACGGCTCTAATGTATGCCAGTGGGACGGGGCGGTCAACGCGTTAGGCGGGAACCTCACCGCTCGTGCCCCGGACGCGATGCAGCGCGCCGCCTCTTGGCGGCGTGATGCGTCGCAGAGCCGGGGCCCATATGCGTCGCTGGCGTGGGTCCCGGCTCTGCGCAGCAACGCTGCGCGTCCGGGACACGAGAGGCTACTGCGAGGCCTGCGCCCGCGCGTTGCGGACGCGCTGGGCCAGCTTCCTGTGCGGTGTGGTGCCGAACATCGGCTGCGGGTTGCCGTTCGGCTCCAGCCAAGGCTGACCCATATCGGTCGCGCCCATATTGGCGACCTGCACGGCCTCCTGCCGCTGACGCTTGGCAGCGTAGTAATAGCCGCCTGCGAAATAACGCACGGCGCGGGCGTGATCACCGTTGGCGGCGCGATAGGCGCCGGCGAGGTATTTCACGGCATAAGTGAGGTTGGTGTTGGGATCGCGCAGGCCGGCGGCATCGCCGGTGTAGCCGACCCCGCGGGCGGTCGCGAGCTTGATCTGCATCAGCCCGATGGTGCCGCCGCGGCCGACGAGGTGAGGCTGATAGCGGCTCTCGCGCATGATCACGCGGTGCACCAGCGCTTCCGGCACGCCGTTGGCGCGAGCATGGGCGGCGACCATCTCGGCATATTCGGCTTCGCCCGCAAATGCGGCCTGCGGCAATGTCAATCCGGCCGCGAGCAGCGCGGCAATGCGTAAAATTTTCATTTGTTATTCCTGGGGTCCCCTGACGTGACCTGCCTCCGGCTGCCGTTAGGCCTTCCGAACGCGGCGATGATGTGACCAAACGCCGCCGTTAACGATTTTGCAGCGCCGAGCCGCCATTACGACTCAATGCCGGCGTACAGGTTACCTCAGGCGGACGCCCGCTCGCGGCAGCACGCGTGTCTATTCGCGCGTGCCGGCGAAAGCGAGTGAGAAGACTCTGCAAATCGGGAGAGGTGCCATGACAAAAGCAATCCTCAGCGACACCCCCAGGCAAAACCCCTGTGCCCAATGCGGCACGCCGATCCCGCGGCCGGACTGGATCGAGCCGGGCGAGGGGCGCGTTTCCTACCTCTGGACCTGCCACGCCTGCAATTATCGCTTCGAGGCGGTGGCGATCTTCGACGAGGTCGCCGTCGCGCACCCGCCGCTCGCGGCGTAACGCGCGATTCTAAGCCGCCGCAAGGCGCGGCTGCTGCCTGAGCGGCAATTGCATCCGCACGATCAATCCGTGCGGCTCGCGGCATAATTGCCGCCGCACTTCACCGCGCCAGTGCCGCCGATTGCTGCGC
>NZ_JALBHA010000806.1:0-1780 GCF_023006445.1 Bradyrhizobium sp. SHOUNA76 | reverse complement strand
GGATGGCGAGCGGCGAGATCGTCGACCGCACCGATCGCCGCATCGACCCACGAATCGGGATCCTGCTCGGACCACAGCGGCGCCGGATGCGACAGCGCAAGCTCGCGCGTGGCCGTCGCGACAATCGCGCCGGCCTCGCTCACGAGCACCGCTTTCACACCGGATGTGCCGATGTCCAGTCCGAGATACACGCCATCCTCCTCTTTACCCATGACGATGCGCGATCTTGATCGTCGCGCTGGCCGCCACGGGCCGTTCGATAGCCAGCTGCCACTAGGGCAGATTGTCCCGCATCACGATGTCGATCCTGATCTTCTCCTGTTCGCGCAGGATCGGCTCGCCGCGGGCGAGGGCGAGCAGCACGCGCACGGCGGCTCGCGCTTCATGTCCGGGGTTCTGCGAGATCGCGGCATCCATCACGCCCTGCAGCAGCAGCCGCCGCGTCAGCACGGTGACGTCATGACCGACGAACACCACCTGCTTGTCGCGGCCGGCATCGCTCAACGCCTTGGTGACGCCCTGCGTACCGGCGCCGACATTGTAAAGGCCGACAATGTCGGCATGCCTGCCCAGCAGTCGCGCCAAAACCTGTTCCGAGCGATCGTCCTCGTCGCGCCCCTCCAGCACCGGCAGCACGCCGAGCCCAGGGAATTCCGACGCCATCACCTGGTTGAAGCCGAAGATGCGCTCGGCATGGTCGCGCAGGCCCTGCGAGCCCGCGACGATCGCGACCTTGCCGGACTTTTGGCCGACCAGCCGCCCGACCAGTGCACCGGCGGTGCGCCCGGCAGCGATGTTGTCGATGCCGATATAGTGGTGGCGGCGCGACGACGGCACGTCCGAAACCAGCGTCACCACCTTGGTGCCGGCATCGACGAGATCGTTGATCGCGGCGCGGACGCTCGGATGATCCAGCGCCACCACGGCGACGCCGTCGCAATCGCCCGACAGCGCCTCCAGGGTGCCTGCGAGCACCGACGGGTCGAACACGTCGGTTGTGACCATCTCGACGCTGAGGCGGCGCGCCGAGAGCCAGGCCGACATCTCGCCGAGATAGGCCTCGATCTGCTGCATGAACGGATTCGACCCCGACGGCATCACAAAGGCAAAGCGGCGGGCGCGGCCGCGGGCAAGCTCCGCGGCGGCGACGTGGGGCTGGAACGAATTGCGCTCGATCGCCGCCTTGACGCGCCGCACTGTATCGGGCCGCACGCCCGGCCGGTTGTGCAGCACACGGTCCACCGTCGCGAGACTGACACCCGCCTCGCGGGCGATGTCCTTCAGCGTCAGCGCAGTGGCGGTGAGAGTATCGGCCATGGCTGAAGGCTAACAGAGGTTTTTTGAGGTACGCAACTCATTTTGAGGGGCGCGACGGAATTTTCGGCCCCCGGTTGCACTGCGGCAGTCGGCCGGAGAGCTCAGCGGCCGCTCAGATCCAGCGTCAGGAACAGGCTGTTGGGGTCCTCGACATAGCCCTCGAACGGGCCGCAGAGGACGAAGCCATGCGCCCGGTACAGCGCGTGGGCCGGCTTGAAATAGGCCCACGAGCCGGTCTCGAGGCTGAGCCGCGTCAAGCCGCGCGCGCGGCCTTCACTGATGATGTGGCGGAGCATCTGGCCGCCAAAGCCGCGACGCCGCGTGGTCCGCAGCGTGTGCATCGACTTCACCTCGCCATGGCTGGCCGAGAGCGTCTTCAGCGCGCCGGTGGCGACCAGCGTCTCGTCGTCCCAGCCGGTCCAGAACGCGACGTCGCTCGCGCGAAGGCCCGCCAGATCGAGCG
>NZ_JALBHA010000805.1:0-1783 GCF_023006445.1 Bradyrhizobium sp. SHOUNA76 | reverse complement strand
GGCGGGGCGACATGCGCGGGGGCGCCGGCCGCTGCGGCCTGGCCACCCTCGGCGGGCGCTTCGCCGTTCTCGCCGGTGGGACCGGCGATCATCGCATTGTTCATGCCGGCCTTGGCGTCGGGACCGGCATAGGTGGCTTCGAGATCGATGATGTCGCGAAGGAAAATCTTGCCTTCGTTGAGCTCGTCGCGCCAGATGATGATGGCCTGGAAGGTCAGCGGGCTTTCGCAGAGGCCTGCGATCATGGCCTCGCGACCGGCCTCGATGCGCTTGGCGATCGCGATTTCGCCTTCGCGGGAGAGCAGCTCGACCGTGCCCATCTCGCGCAGATACATGCGCACGGGATCGTCGGTGCGCTCGCCCGGCTCGCTCTTCTTGACCTCGGTGACGGCCTTCTGGGTGACCTCGACGAGCTCGTTGTCGGTCTCGTCCTCGCCGCCCTCGTCCTTCTCCTCCTCGCCTTCGCTATCGTCGGCTTCGGTGACGTTGATGCCCATGTCCGAGAGCATCGACATGATGTCCTCGATCTGTTCGGGCGAGGTCTGGTCGGACGGCAAGACTTCGTTGAGCTGATCGAAGGTCACGAAGCCGCGCTTCTTGGCCTGCTTGATCATCTTCTTCACGGCTGCGTCGGACAGATCGAGCAACGGCGAGGGCGCGTCCTGGGAGTCCTTCTCCGGCGCATCCGCTGCCTTGTCGTCCTTTTCCTTGTCCTTCGCCTGCAGCGTCTTTGCCTTGGTGGCCATCCATTGCTCCTAAACGCGCTTCATGCAGACGGCTCGCCGCGTCCGCGTGAATTCACATGAACCTGTTGCCCGACGCTCTCGCTTCGGCAGCTCTCGACACGGAAAGGGCGGCGCGCATGTCTCTCGCCACCCCCAACTCTCTCTCGCCGGAATTGCCTAACGCTTCGTCAGCTTCTTTGTCGCAGCGGATGCAGGTGTAGTGCCAACAGCTATTGCGCGGATTCATTCCTGACGCGTCTGTTCTGCCTGCGGCCGCCTCTGGGCCAAAGTGCTACAAGACCGTTAAGCCTCGATTAACCCTGTTTTTGCCGCCAAACCCAAGATTTGGCGAGTCTTTTAGCGGTTGCGGCCCCGGCCGTCCGCATGATTCTTTCATCACACGCTCTTCTGGAACCGGCCCGACAGCTCGCCAAAACCCTCGATCAGGGCTTCGGTGCCGTCGACCTCGGCCATCCGGGCCTTGACGTCACGCAGCCACGCCAAATTGGCCTCGCTGGGATCCTCTCCCAAGGCCAGCTCGGCGTCTTTCAGCTCTCTAAGTAGTGAATGCCATTGCCGATGCAAGGCAACCAGCTGATGCCAAGTGGCGAGAACGTCGTCCCTGGCCGCGCCTTCGCGGGCACCCCACACTGCCGCGGTGGTGATCCCGCCCTCAACCCGTTGAAGAAGCTGTAAAAATCCGCCTTTTTCGAGGTCGCCGCGCATCTTCTCGGCGAGCTCGCCGGGATCTGGCGAATGGTGATGGTCGTTGGCGAAAGCGGCGATGATGCCGGCCCTGAGCTTGTGGGCCTCGGGGTGAGCCAGCTCCAGGGCCGCGACCTCCTCGAGATGGTCGTGCAGCAGCCAGGGGTGGTTGATCAGGCTTTGCAGGATCAGGGCCTCCCGGCGGGAGATGGCGCTGCGCTGGCCCTTCATGATCGGGCTGGCCGCCAGCTGGGGGCTCGCCGCCTGGTAGGGGCCTGAAGGTAGCATGGTGGGGCCGGGCGCACCGCGGCGCCCTCCGAATGCCTGGCCTCCGAAGCCCTGGCCGCCGAATC
>NZ_JALBHA010000804.1:0-1792 GCF_023006445.1 Bradyrhizobium sp. SHOUNA76 | reverse complement strand
AACAGCTGCTCGCCGTGATCGACGAGGACCCTGACATCGCCATGCTGGTGCTGGCCGCGAACCCCGGCGCGGAAGGGCCGGGCCCCCTGGTCGCCCTGCTCGCGCACGCGGTGGGGACGTTCCCGATCCCGGTGACGATCATTTCCGGCGCGCTGAGCGACCAAAGCGTGGATTCGCTGTCGTAGGTACCCCTGTCTGGGGTACGGCCAGTTGTTTGCTCGTCACGCCCGGGCTTGTCCCGGGTATCCACGTCAAGCCCGGCCATGACGCCGCGGAGATTTCGCTACCCTAACCCGCTGATATAACAACAGAACGCCGTTCTCGCCCCTTGATCGTGCGTTCGCCGTCGCCATCTGCTAGTGGATAGGGCACGCGCCGGCCTTGAACCGGCGACGTCTGGAGAAAACCATGTTTATTCAAACCGAAGCCACCCCCAATCCCGCCACGTTGAAGTTCATTCCCGGCCGCGTCGTGGTCGATGGCAACCCGGTGGAATTTGCGAGCCGCGAAACCGCAGGCCGCTCCCCGCTCGCCGAAAAGCTGTTCGAGGTGCCCGGCGTCACCAGCGTGTTCTACGGATCGGATTTCATCACCGTGACCAAGGCAAACGGTGAATGGCAGCAACTCAAGCCCGCGATCCTCGGTGCCATCATGGAGCACTACATGTCCGGCGCGCCGCTGCTCGCGGACGGCGCGGCGCAGGGCGATGCCGATCTCGACGACGAGGACGAGTTCTTCGACGAGGCCGATGCCGAAACGGTCGACATGATCAAGGACCTGATCGAGACCCGCGTGCGGCCGGCGGTCGCCAATGACGGCGGCGACATCACCTTCCGCGGCTTCAAGGACGGCATCGTCTATCTCAACATGAAGGGCGCCTGCTCCGGCTGCCCGTCGTCGACCGCGACGCTCCAGCACGGCATCCAGAACCTTTTGAAGCATTTCGTGCCCGACGTGGTCGAAGTCCGGCCGATGTAGGAGGTGCCGTAGGGTGGGCAAACGAAGCGTGCCCACCGTTTCTTTCGGCGACAAAAGTGGCGGGCACAGCGCAAGAGCGCCTTTGCCCACCCTACGAAATGCGGCGCGATCAGGGGCTACGAATTGTGAATGACGAATGGCGGATAGACGCTTGGTTCGCTAGACTGCTCCCCATTCGCCACTCGCCATTCGCTTTTCCATGCTGATCCTCGCCATCGATACTGCGCTCGACGCCTGCTCCGTCGCGGTGCTGGACACCGACGCCGGCGAGCTCCTCGCGCAGGAGCAGCTTCTCATGAAGCGCGGCCACGCCGAGGCCCTGATGCCGATGATCGCGCGCGTCATGCAATCGGCCAATCTCGCCTTCACCTCGCTCGACCGCATCGCGGTCACCGTCGGCCCCGGAAGTTTCACCGGCCTGCGCGTCGGCATTTCGGCGGCGCGCGGCCTTGCGCTCGCGGCCGAGCGGCCGGCGATTGGGCTGACCACCTTGTCGGCCTATGCCGCCGCCATCGTTGGCCAGAGCAAATCGGCGCCCGTGATCTCGGCGATCGACGCACGGCACGACCATGTCTATTTCCAGATCGTCGCCGGCGACGGCAGCCAGCTGGTGCGACCGAAGGTCGCCAGCATCGACGAGGCGATCACAGCCTCGCAATTCGGCGCGCCGCACCTGGTCGGCAATGCCGCAGGGATCCTCGCCGAGCGCTGGCCGAAGGATGGACCGCAACCTATTGCGGTCGACGCGCAACCCGCGCCCGACATCAGTTGGGTCGCGTGGCTCGGCGCCGCCGCCAATCCCGACACCACGCCG
>NZ_JALBHA010000803.1:0-1793 GCF_023006445.1 Bradyrhizobium sp. SHOUNA76 | reverse complement strand
AGCCGCCCGTCGACGAGCGGTGTCACGCATCCGGACTCGTCGCACGACACGCCCTCGGCCAAGGCGCTAGTGCCGGCATCGCGCGGATCGGCGTCGGCCGCTAGCCACTCCCTCAGCAGGAAACTATCCTTGCCCGTCCTGATCAGGTGCAACCGCCCGTCCCCGCCGCGCACCGCAACGCTCGCGCCATCCCCGGCAATCAGGATATCGGGCTGGCGTACCGACAGGCCCCAGGCGATGGAAGCCAGCAGCACCATGGCACCGCACCAGCGCAGGGGCGTGCGCAACAGTCCCATCACGATGATCCCAAGGCTTGCCGCAATCAGCGGCGCGATACCAAACGCGGGGATGCGGCCGACCGCGCCCGGCAAAGCCGCCACCCAGCGCGAGACCGCGACCATCCAGTCGATGCCGATCCCCATCAGCCACCAGAACACGCCATCGAGCCCGAAGGGCGCCGCGAGCAATCCCAGCAAGCCCGCCGGCATCACCAGCGCGGAGACCACCGGCATCGCACCGAGATTGGCGAGCACGCCGTAGGGCGTAACGCGGTGGAAGTGGAAGGCGGCATAGGGCGTGGTCGCAAGCCCCGCGATCAGCGAGGCCAGGAACAGCATCGCGATCTCGCGGCCGCCCCACAGTGCGACGCGCGCTGTCGCGGAATGATCGGGCGAGGCAAACAGGTTCGGCATGCCGATCTGCACCAGCGCCACCAGCCCGAGCGTTGCCGCGAACGACATCTGAAAGCTCGGATGCACCAGCGCCTCCGGCGCGACCGCGAGCACGATCAGCGCCGCCACGGCCAGCGTGCGAAAGGTGATGGCGCGGCGATCGACCATCACAGCGATCAGCACCACCGCGGTCATGAAGAACGATCGTTGCGTTGCGACCTCCGCACCCGACAGCAGCAGATAGAACGCGGCCGCCACCAGCGCGGCGCCGGCAGACCATTTCTTGATGGGGAAGCCGACCGCCAGGCCCGGGACCAGCGCCAGCAGCGCGCGCACCGCGAAGAAGACGACGCCGGCGACAACCGCCATGTGATAGCCGGAGATCGAGAGAACGTGTCCGAGCCCCGAGATGAACATCGCGTCGTTGACGGGCGTGGAAATCGCATCGCGCCGCCCGGTGAGCAGCGCGGTCGCGATCGCACGATTGTCGCCCTCGAGCGTTGAGCGGATGCGGGAGTCGATCGCATCGCGCAGGCCCTGCATGAAAGCGGCATAGCGCAGCCGCAGGCCGCCGGCATCGGGCGGGATTGAAGCCGTGATCGCGCCCATCACGAAGCCGGAGGCGCCGATGCCCTGAAAGAACATATCGCGCGAAAAATCGTAGCTGCCGGGGCGCACCGGCGAGAGCGGCGGCATCAGCCGCGCCTTGAGCTGCACGAAGCTGCCGACCTCGGGCGCCGTGCCCTTGCGCACGGAGAAGCGGACGCGTTCCAGCTTGACGTCGCTGCGCTGCGCCTCCATGGCGGTGACCCGCAGCACGAAGCGATCGGTGCGCTCGCGGATGTCGCGGGTCTCGACGAAGCCTGACAGCGCCACCGAATAGAGCGGTTTTGCCAGCACCGGGTGGGCGATGCGCGCCGTCTTCCAGGTCGCCACGGCAAAGCCGGCCGCGACCGCGGCAATCATGATCGTCGGGGCGAACAGCCGGCTCCGCCGCAACAGGATCGCGCCGAGCAGGAGAGCGACGGCCGTCGTCGCGACAACCCACAGCACCGGCTCATGATCGGCGGCGAAATAGAGCGCGATGCCGCCGCCGAAGGCGACAGGCACCCACGGCAACAG
>NZ_JALBHA010000802.1:0-1799 GCF_023006445.1 Bradyrhizobium sp. SHOUNA76 | reverse complement strand
CGGTCGGTCGCAAGCTCGGCGCTTCCGCCCAGGCTGCGCTGACGACCCGCGGCTTTGCCGAGCTCACGCGGCTTGGCCGCGCCATGGGAGCGCGCGGCGAGACGCTCACGGGCCTGTCCGGCCTTGGCGATCTCATTCTGACCTGCTCGAGCCCGCAATCGCGCAACTTCGCCCTTGGCCTCGCACTCGGCCGCGGCGAGCAGCCGCCCGCCGGCAAGCTTGCCGAAGGCGAATTCACCGCACCGGTGCTGATCGAACTCGCAGCTTCGCAAAACATCGAGATGCCGGTATCAGAAGCGGTCGCGTCGATCCTGAGCGGCCGTAGCACGATCGACGCCGCGATCTCGGGGCTGTTGACGCGTCCTTTCAGGGCAGAGGAATGAACATGGCGTACTGGCTGGTGAAATCTGAACCATCGGTGTGGTCCTGGGACCAGCAGGTGGCGAAGGGCGCCAAGGGCGAGGCCTGGACCGGCGTACGTAACTACACCGCGCGCCAGAACCTCGTCGCGATGAAGAAGGGCGACAAGGCGTTCTTCTATCATTCCAACGAGGGCAAGGAGATCGTCGGCATCGCGGAGATCATCAAGGAGGCCTATCCGGACCCGACCGACAAGACCGAGAAATTCGTCTGCGTCGACATCAAGGCCGACAAGCCCCTGAAGAATCCGGTGACGATGGCCGCGATCAAGGCAGAGAAGAAACTCGCCGACATGGCGCTGGTGAAATATTCACGCCTCTCGGTGCAGCCGGTGACGGCGGAGGAGTGGAAGCTCGTCTGCAAGATGGGTGGAATGTAGGCGCAGGTGCCGTAGCCCGGATGAGCGTAGCGACATCCGGGACGACTGGCCCCGCATGTCGCTACGCTCATGCGGGCTACGATATCCGAGCTTGCGGCTCGGGCAGCGCGAAGACCTCACATGGTGCGGCAATGCCGCGCAGCGAGTGCGGCCCGAGCGCGACCAGCAGCATGTCCGTCTCAGCGGCCAGCACGCCTGACACCAGTACGGTCCTGCCGAGCGGCTTACACAATCCTTCGAGTCGGCTGGCGAGATTGACGGCGGGACCGATCGCCGTGAAATCGAGCCGGTTGGCCGCGCCGATATTGCCCCAGAGCATCTCACCAAGATGAAGCGCGGCACCGAACGCCAGCGGCGGCAGGCCCTTGCCGCTGCGCTCCGCGTTGAGATAGGCCATGCCGGCCTCGGCTGCGCCTGCAGCACGCAAAGCTGCCTCGCAGGCGCGGCGCGGTGATTCCTCGACCACCGGAAAGATCGCGAGCACGCCGTCGCCGATGAATTTCAGCACCTCGCCGCCGAAGGCGTGCACGGCGCCGGCGATGCGATCGAACCAGGCGTCGAGCGCCGCGATGACCTCTCCAGGCGGCGAGGCCTCCGAGAGGATCGTGAAATTGCGCAGGTCCGCATAGAGCAACGCGGCCTGAATGGTCTCGCCGAGGTCGCGCCGCAACGGCGCCGCCAGCACTCGCTCCGCGCTGCGCTTGCCGAGATAGGCATCCAGCGTTGCCCGCAACGTGGCGCGCGCGGCGAGCACGGCGAGGGGCGTCGCGGTAAAACGCGCGGTCTGGCGCAATTGCCCGATTTCGTCCGCAGTGAACGGACGCGGCGCGATCCAGCCCAGCAGCGGCCCGTCTTGCCGCCCGACAATGTCTTCGTGCACCTCGCCGCGCGCGATGTCGCGCAGCCAGCGGCGACCGGCATCGTTCGGCGGATCCGGTGCGAGGCCGCCAGGCGCGAAGCCGAGTGCTTCGATCACCTGGCCGCTGTCGGCACGCCACAG
>NZ_JALBHA010000801.1:0-1799 GCF_023006445.1 Bradyrhizobium sp. SHOUNA76 | reverse complement strand
CTGGTCGCGCTCGATGGCGGCGGTTTTCGTCGGCCGGCCGCCGCGGGATTTCGGCACCTCGCGGCGCGCCGCTGCCGCTCTCGTCTTGGTCGCAGTCAATCCCATGCCCAATGATTCCTGCGCGTTTCCGACAATGGTCATTCGCTCTATATCGCGCAGGAGCGGAGGCGTCATCGCGAATCTGGCCGAATTGGCCGTATCGTCAACGGTTTCAGCAGGGCCTCGTTCCGTCACCGGCGCTTACGGCACCGTCGAGCTCCAGGCCTGGCCGGACGCGGCCTTGTCGTATCCGTATTGATAGAGCGCCCGCATATAGGAGGTGTCGAACCCTTCCGACGGCGGCGCCGGATATTCGCGTGCGATGTAGGAGAGATGAAAGCCGAGACGGTTGCGCTTGGCGAAATCATAGGTCGAGAAGATGATCGAGCGCGTCTGCGACTGGGTAATCGCCGACAGGCTGCGCGAGGCGACATCGATGGTGCCGTTGGAGACAAGCTCGAAATTGCGTTCGATCTTCTTGTTGACGAGGATGTAGATGTCCAGCTTCGCACTGCCCGGCAGCCGGCTGCCCTGGAACAGCAAGGCTTCCGGCAACGTCAGCACCGGGGCGGTTACGCCGCCGTCGACATGCATCTCCTGGAACTTGCGGCCCTGGCCCTCGGCGTCGATCATGATCGGCGGAAACACCAGGGGGATGCTGGCGGAGGCCGCCATCACGTCGCGAAACAGTTTTAGCGCCTCGGGCGTTCCGACCGCGGCGATCTTGCCCATGTCCCAGATCGCGGTGCGCTGGGTGTCGAGATCGGTCGTCACCACCACCAGCTTCCGGCCCTTGGCATTCTCGCGCGCGACTTGCGCCATGATCTCGGGCCCGACATAGCGGGCGACGAGCTCGCGCAGCCTTGTATTGCCGAACAGGCCCGATCCGAACAGCACACGCATGATGCTGGGATCGTTCAGGAGGCTTTCCGCGATGCCGCTGGTGTAGACCTCCCTCAGCGTGTCGTCATATTGCGATCCCAGAAACGCGAACGGCGCGATCAGCCCGCCGGTGCTCACGCCGGAGACGACAGAGAAGGTCGGACGGGTTCTGGCGGCGGTCCAACCGTTGAGAACGCCGACGCCGTAGGCGCCATCGGCGCCGCCGCCGGAGAGCGCCAGATAGGACTTCGTCGCGGTGCTGTTGTCCTTCTCGAAGCTGAATTTCGTGATGGGCTCGTCGGCGTAGCGCCTGAGGCCATCGATATCGAGCACACGCGAGGTGCTGGCTTCTGCGGCGGTGTAGGGCGTGCGGGGCAGGGAGGTGCAGCCGGCGAGTGCCAGGCTGCACGTCAGGACCAGGAAACCGATCAGACGGGCAGCTGTCTGCCTGATCCAGTCACGCGAGCGGCTGGAGATGTCGGTCGAACATGAAGGGAAAGGCATTGTCGGTGGCTGTCGATCACGCATTGACCGCCGCCGGCAATTCGCCCACGGCATCTCGTCCAGCCCAACATAAAACTACACGGTATCGTTTTGTTTAACAAGGGGCGCGGCGGCCTTATCCGCTTTAATTGTGTCCCGGTCTGAGGCACGGTCCGGCCAGGACTGGGTTGGGCGGGTTGATCGGCTTCCTCCGACACGCAATAAGCACCGCCATGAATCCCGACAATGACCTTCCCAATCACTTTGAATTGCTCGCCACCGACGGCGCCGCGCGCACCGGACGCCTGACCACACCTCACGGCGTGGTGCGGACGCCGGCCTTCATGCCGGTCGGCACCGCCGGTGCCATGAAGGGCATGCACTGGCGCGAGGTG
>NZ_JALBHA010000800.1:0-1809 GCF_023006445.1 Bradyrhizobium sp. SHOUNA76 | reverse complement strand
CGCCGAGCGGGCCAGCGCCCAGATCGGGGCCCAGCCTGCTCCGCCGGCGACCAGGACCAGCGGCCCCAGTCCCTGCCGCAGATAGGCTTGTCCGAACGGGCCTTGAACATGCGCCGCATGGCCGGGCCTGATGGCTTTGCCGAGCTGCCCCGACACGGTGCCGTCAGGCAGGCGCCGGATGTGAAAGACGAGTTCGACTTGCTTGAAGGAACCGTCGAGCCTGAAGGTCGGGCTGAACTCGCGCGCAGGATAGCCGGAAAACTTGACGCGCACATATTGGCCCGGCCGAAACTCAATCGGCGCCGAGGTCGTCAACACGACCTCGGCGATCTCCGGCGAAAGCTCGTTGATCTCGGTGACGGCGCCCGCCCGCTTCATCGGTAGCGGCAATTCTTCGAATTCGATCTCTGCATCGCCAGCGACCGCGGCCTGGCAGGCGAGCACAGTGCGGCCATGGCCCGAGCCGCCGTCATCGACCGCGCCCGAAACGACTGTCACGCGGCAGCTCTGACATTGTCCCGATCTGCAGTCGTGTGGAATGAGGATCGAGCCGCCGAGCGCCGCGTCGATCAGGCTTTCGCCGGCGCGGGCTTCAACGAGCTTGCCGTTGAGGACGAGCTGACAATGCCTCTTCATCGCGAGGCCTGTGGGCGCTGCGAATTTCTGCGAGCAGGCCGCCGCTCGCCGCGCCAGAATGCGATGCGCGGATGAGGGCGAAGCCATGCTTCAGTGCAGCCGCGCCGTGGTGTCCTCCGGTCGAACTCGCCGCCCATGTGATCCCTATTTCTCCGTGACGACAAGCACCGGGCGGTTATGGCTCGCATGCCGCGTCTGTGTGTGGTCGAAGACAGCGACCCACATGTAGAGATCGCGGCCTGGCACGAAGGCTTTGTCATATCTGCCATCGCTTTTCATGTTGCGCGTCAGCTCGAGCGTCCAATGTCCGTCGCTCCATCTTGAAACTCCGGTGACATTGGCCCGCTCTCCGTCGTTGTCGCCGGCAATGATCACGCCGGGCAGGATCGTGCCAATGGGTATCCTCGCGTCGGCCTCTGGCGTGTAGGGTTCGCTCTCCCGGTCGAACATGTACCAGCGGCCGTTTTCGTCGTCGTTGCTGTTGGGATTGAGATCGTATTTGCCGAGGGCTGCGACCTGCGCCTTCCAGTCCTTGGGAAGCCGCAGAACCGTGACGGGCCCTTTGTCGTTCCTGTGGATGAACTTGAAGTTATACGAATAAAGAGAACGACCGGGCTTGTTCCAATAGCCGCCTTGGTAGCGGGCATCGTAATTTTGTTCGTCCAAGGTCGGGGCGTAGGGTGGGCCGATATATTGGCTGTCGACACGCCCGAGCATGCCCCCGCGCGACGCCTTCCACTGCCACATGTCTATGTAGCTGCCATCCGTCGTGAAGTGGAAGCCCCGGCCGTTGATCGGCATCGGCTTGCCGGGCAGCGGGTTGACGCCGAGATCCGTCGCGCCTGCGCCGCCGAGCGATGGATTATCCGAGAGAATGATCGCCAGTTTATCCTCGTAGAAGTCAACGGCGTCTTGCAGGCCCGCACGCTCGTCGAGGACGTGCCAGCCATCCTCTTTCTTGATGATCGGAATGCGGCGCAGGGAGCGCGTGGGATCGTCCCAGCGGAAGGCGAAATAGATCTTCTGCCCGTCATGCAGGGCGCGCACTTCCACCAGCGATTCGCCCGATCCGTCGAGATTGGCACCCTGCTGCGTGCGGATGAAGACGGGGCGCGCGCGCGACCAGGCGGGATCGCCCATGGCGCCGTCCAGCTTGGGCGCGTCGCTCACCCG
>NZ_JALBHA010000007.1:0-55583 GCF_023006445.1 Bradyrhizobium sp. SHOUNA76 | reverse complement strand
CTTGCGCACGATGTCGAGGCCGCTCGCCAGCGAGGCGTAGCGAAAGGTGCGGTCGTCATCGCGCAGGAACGGGGAGCGGATCTGAGCGGTCAGGGTCTTTTCCGGATTGGTCAGTTCGGCTTGCGCGCGAGCCAAGGCCGCCGCGATCGCCCCGATATGGTCACTGGCCTGGTGCATGGACGGCCTCCATCTCCACCGGATCAAAGCTGACGGCGCCAGCCTTGGAGCGCTTGGCGCGAATGCCGTGCCCGAACGCTTCCTTGGCATCCTCAGGCAGCAGCTTCTTGAGCTCGGTCTTGGCCAGCTCGTGCTCGTCATGGGCGGCGCGGGTGCGCAAATAGGTCGCCGCGCATGCGGCCCACAGATTGGAGGCGGTCATGTCGACCACCTTGACGGCGGCGAGCCGCGGCCGCGGGGTCTCGATCCCGAACAGCAGCGGCGGCTCGCCGCTCTGCACGCAGCGCCAGAACTTTTTCTCCGCGGTCAGCAGCAGGTGTTGGTAGAGCGGATCGGCATGCACGGTGATCTCCACCCATTTGCCGCCGCCGGTGATGATCGAGAGCACGGCCGCGCGCGCCGCGACCACCCACATGTTGTGCTGCAGCTGCGCCATGTGCTTGTCGGCCGCCGCCTCTTCGCTAAAAGCCCAGGGCAGCATGAACTTGGCCTCGAACACCGCGCCGGTCGGCGCGACCATGCCGTCCAGGGTGGCGGCCATCCAGGCATGGACGGGGTGCCGCACCCGCTTCTGAATGTCGGTGATCGCGTGACCGGTGGCGCTCTGGTACCAGCTGCGGTTAAGGTCTTCGGTGGCGATGCCGAGCTGAACGATCAGGTTGCGCGACAAATCTTGCGGCGCGATCTCGCCGCGTTTTTCCTGCCACAGGCGCAGCAGTTCGTCCTGGTCCCGGCCCATGATGATGCGGGCGTCCGAGCCGCCGATGAAGGCGCGCCGGTCGGGGCGGTTGAATGTGATGACGGAACGGGGCGCCGCGGCGCCGTCAGCTGAAATCGTGGTCACCGGTCTCTCCTGGGTTGACGCGGCTTGCCGCCGCACCACCAAAACCCCCGCCACTGCGAGGGGAGAGACCGGGGCCAAGGGCCCGCAGGCCGGTCAAATGATTAACGCTCCTTTTGCGCGGGAATGCCAGTCCTTTCTGCAGCAATTTTGCGGTTCTTTGGGGCCGAAAATGCTTGATGTCTCAAAGCCTTGGAGCGAGCTTTCCGGAGCCGAAACCTGCCCCAGTCGAGAAGCTCGGACATGACGTCAATTCGCCAAATCGAAGCCAATCGCGCCAACGCCACACGCAGCAGGGGCCCGAAAACGGCGGGCGGAAAGGCAAGGTCCAGCCAAAATGCGCTGCGCCATGGCTTGGCGCGGACCACGATCGGCGATCCGGCCGAGGTCGCGACTTTTGCCGTCGCGATTGCTTGTGGACTCGGGCATCAAATCACCCCGGCCTCAGCGATGGCCCTGGCACAGTCCAAGCTCGCGCTGCTGCGGCTGCGACGTTTGCGGCAGATGATGCTGGCCGGGCTTTTGGCCGCCCCAACTCCGGCAGGCCTCAAACGCCTCAAGGGCCTCGAGCGCTACGAACGGGCCGCGTTGGTGCAGCAGCGGCGGACGGTCCGCTCGCTCGGGCTCAAGTGACTTTGGTGCGGTCACTTGGCTTCGTTCTGGAAACTGGCCGCATTGCTGCTTGGGTGCCGAACCACGCGCTGGTGCCCACAATAATTCTTCCAACAGCTTCACGGCATTACCGCCCAGCGCTTGGGCGCGACAAATTCCACCACGTCGACGCATCGCCGAAGGGGGCGCTGAGCGCCCCCCCGTCGATCGCAGATATTCACGCCTGGACCGATCGCGAGCTCGGCTCGACCGGCCTGCGGCTAGGCTTGCACGATTGGGTGATGGAGAGGCTCGCCTAGCGGCAAGGCGTCCGATCAGAGCCAGCTCAGCGTGTAATCGTAGCCGGTGTCTTCATAGGCCAGCGCCTGGCTGATGCTGTCGACCTGGTCGTCGTGACGGCCTTGCGGGAAGGTCAACAGCTCCATTTCGAGCTCAGCCAGGAACGGCGCGTTTCTCGGAAACAGCACGCGTCCGGCGGCAAATTTGCTCTGCTGGACGTAGAGCCGACCAACCTTATCATGATTGATCTTGACAGGGTTGACGAAGCAGTCGCGCTTGTCGCGGAGCTCCTGCGCCAGCGCAATTCCGGTCGAGGCCTCTTCGACCAGGATCTCGTGCGGCTTGAAACGCTTGGCGAGCTGGAGCGCGGTGTCGCGGAGGGCGGGATATTCGAACCGACCGCGCACCAGATCCAGCAGGTAGTACGTCCCGTCAATGACCAGCCACGTCGTACACACCGACCAGTCGTTCTGCGCGCCATTTTTAGCGGCCGTATCCCAACTCTGGATGATGCGGCAGCCCAGCACGTCTCTTGAGGGAGCCTCGTCGTAATATCGCAGCCAATCGCGCTTGATCATGGCGCCGCCGGCCGGCACCGGCGCCTGCTGGTACTGCGCCGCAAACACGTCCGGCCCGAGCGTGTGCCGCAGCTTGCGCAGCGTCTCGATCGATTCATGGGCCGGATGCAGCGCCTCTCCTGACTTCCTGAAATGGAATTGGTTGGGACCGATCGGGATCGCGCCGTCGGTCTCCGCGATCGCGGGCAGGCTGAGCACCTCCCAATCATCGGATGAGCTGGTCAAAAACCCCGACAGATCGTCCAGGTGAACGCGCTGCATCACCACGATCACCGCGCTGGTCTGCTTGTTGTCCAGACGCGACATCAGCGTATTCGTTACCCATTGGTTGGTGCCGGTTCTACGCGACTCCGATTGCGCATCGATCGGCTTCTGCGGATCATCAATCAGGATCACGTCGCCGCCGAGCCCTGTCAACGTCCCCGAAACCGATGTCGTTCTGCGCGACCCGCGTCGGGTCGTGATCAGCTCGGATTCGGTGCTCCGCACGATGCGCATGTCCGGAAACGCGCGCCGGTACCACTCGGCATGCACGATGGATCGGAAGTCGCTGGCATGTTTGGCCGAGAGCTCATCGCCGTAGCTGATGGAAATGATGCGGCGGCCTGGCGACAGCCCAAGCAGAAAGGCCGAAAAGGCCACAGAAACCGTGATCGATTTGAGGTAACGCGGCGGCATGTTGATGATCAGCCGGGTGATTTCGCCGCGGCGGACGCGCTCGAGCTGATAGGCAATTGCATGGATGTGCCAATTGGGCAGGAATTGAGCACCGGGGTTGAGGTGGAGAAAGCAGCGATAGACAAAGCTGACGAAGTCATTGCGCAGGATGGCGCACAACAATGCATGATCGTGGTTGGTCATTCGGAGTCTCCTTGTTTCTTGGATTGCGCGTAAAGCTGTTGGGCGTAAGATTCCAAGATCTTGCGATCGTCCATATCGAGGACGTCGTTGGCGGGCTGCTCGGATGATGTTTCGAGCAACTGTTGGCGGTTGAGAAGGAAGGCGGCCGATTTGTCCTTGCCCTTCAGGGCGTCGTCCGCAAATCTGGTCAGGATGCCTTCGAGCACGGTGATCTTGCGCACTCGTCCGTTTTCACGGATGTCGATTTTGCGGTTGAGAAGCTTGTTGATGATGGTCGCCTCGTTCTTGGATCCCTTTGGTCGACCCTTCTTGTTGCCGGATTGCCCCGGCTTGAATTGGTGCTCGCGGGGTGGACGGCCATAACCAACATCGTCACGTTTTCCTCCAGCCGTGCCGGCCCGGCGCCGGCCTGATCGCTCACGCCGGCTCATGTGCTGCGCTCCGGTGCGGAACGCGCAGCCGCGACCTCGTCGAAGGCCTGTCCGGTGGCGGCAAGGATCGCATCGCGTTTGGTGACGTCCTGCCACCGGCGGATTGCGGCATCGACGTAGAGCGGATCGATCTCCAGCCCAAAGGCTTTGCGGCCGACGCGCTCCGCCGCCAGCAGGGTGGTGCCCGATCCCAGGAAGGGATCAACGACGAGGTCGCCGCGCCGCGTGCAGTCCTTGATCGCGTCCGCGATCAAGGCGACCGGCTTCACCGTGGGATGCACGGTGAGATCGTCGCGGCGGCCTTGGCGGAAGGTGTTGACGCCGGCATACGTCCACACGTTGGAGCGGTTGCGGCCATGGCGGCCGAGCTCAACGTTGTTGAGGTGCGGCGCATCGCCGTTCTTGTAGAGAAAGATCAGCTCGTGTTGGGAGCGGTAGAAGCTGCCTTGGCCGGCGTTGGTTTTGTTCCAGATCACTAGATTTTGCAGCGGACCGAAGACGGCGTGGCCCGCATTGTGCATTTCGCCAATGTGGCGCCAGTCCGCGAACGCAAAGTGCAGTGAGCCATCGTGCGAGAATTGGACAGCCAAGCGCATCCAGCCCGTGAGAAAATCGGTAAATTCGGCCGGCGACATTTCACCTGACGCCACCGCAAATTCGCGGTGCTTGATCTTGCCGCGGCCGAGCGTTTTGGAAATTTGCACGTTGTAAGGTCCATCCGCGATCAGCATGCTGGCCCGCTCGGATCCCATCAGCCGCGCCCAATCGCTCTGATCGCAGGCATCGCCACACAGCACGCGGTGCGCCCCAAGCTGCCACAGCTCGCCCCTGCGGCTGATGGGCCGCTCGCCGATCGTGCAGGACGCGTCTGCTGAATCGTGCTCTGAGCTGCCGAAATCGAGCAGCAGCCCGTCGATTTCGGCCGGCTCAAACCCGGTGATGTCGAGGGTGAGATTGAAGTCTGGGAGAAGCGAGGCGAGCTCACCGAGTTCTTCGGCAAGCAACTTGCGATCCCAACCAGCGTTTGCGGGAATCTTGTTGTCGGCGAGCGCCAGGGCGCGCTTTTCCGCGTCGCTGAGGCCGCGCATCACCAGAACGGGGACCTCCTTGAGGGAAAGCTGCTTGGCCGCCTCCCAGCGGGCGTGCCCGGCGATGATCCGCCGATCCTCGTCGGCCAAAATCGGGTAGGTCCAGCCAAAGCGGAGGATCAAGTTTGCGACTTGTTTGATCTGCTTCTTGGAGTGCGTTCGCGCGTTCTTGGTAGCTCGTTTGAGCGCTCGTAGCGGCAGCAATCGCACTTCCGGTTGGTCAACCTGTGGCAAGCGAGTGCTTGTCTTGCCAACCTCCAATTGATCCTCAATGGAACGTTGGAGGTGCTTAGTTCGCTTGCGGGACTTGGAAAGCGCGGTGGGTGTGTTAGACCGCAATCTGCGGACGGCCTCTGTTCGACCGGGCGTCATGTCGAAGCTCCTTGTTGTTGAAGGAGCTAGCGATATTCAGCATTCTCCGGACGTTTGCATCAAGTGTGATGCCAATCGAATTGTGGCAATAAGGCGCCTCCAACTCCTGCCGCTGGTCCGAGGCGCCGCGTTCGACGCGACGTCTGGGCTACAGCATACCGAACTTGTGCAACGTGTCGTCTATCTTTTGCCTGGACAGGCGTTTAAGCGCAGGGTCTTGCGTCGCAATGTACCGCAGTATCTCTTTTCGCGGCGGGACCTTCCCTCTGAGGGCCGGCAGCTTGCTGCAATCGAGCGCATCGGAGGGCTGGGCAAAGCGGATCGGGTACGTGTAGCACTCCTGTTCAGCCTTCATCATCGCAATGATATGATGCAGAATACGCCAGTCGAGATCGGTCACGTTATAGGGCAGCAAGGCGGGGACGACCTCGACCGCGCGAAGCCGTGTGCCGTCGACAAGCTCGACATTGCCGCGCCCATCGACGGTCGCTCCTTCTAGACGGAGGATATCGAATGTTTCGAGTTCTTGGCTGCCCTCGGGCCGGGCGCGAAATTGCTTGGCGCTCGGCAGCGCGACGAGGGAAATGGTCTGCGCCGCCGCGTTCTCGACAAAGATGCCGACGAGGCCGACAATCTGTTTGGACGACAGCCGTAAGCGACCGACGCTGATTTCGACGGTACGCACACGGTCGAAGATGGCATGTTCGTGGAGAACATTGACGACGTCCGCAATCGAGCGCCGGTTCTCGGATTCCTCCTGTTGCAGCCATTCCAATCGGGGCATGTGGTCTCCATGAAAGAAGTTGGAGCCCCCAGGTTGCTAACATTGGGCACAAGCCCTTAACCTTCAACCCGTAGCTTTACGGTCCGGTTGAGACCGGTAGATCGCTCGCGCCGCTGCAAAGGCCCGGCATCGGTCGAACGCGGACAGGCGATCGCTCTTGCAAGAGATCGATGAAGTTCGTCCGATAGTCATTTTTTCAGAAGTAGCCCCATTTCTCGCGCCATCCGCTTGACTGAGCCGACATGCCGGCGAAGAGCCGCGGCAATTTCCGCCGCGCCGTACCGCCGGCGGATCATCGCTGAAAGTTTCCTGCGTTCGAGGTCGCTCCATTCCTTTGGCTTCGAGAATTTCATGGTGCCATCTTCCCGCCGGCCCAAGGCGGGCGACATTGGGAAATTTACGGGTGCCATCCTGAGTTGTGCCCAGAGGCCGAGGAGAGCTTTGGGGGCTGGGACTCGTGTCGTGCTGAAGGTCACCGGTGCCATCCGGGGGCTGCTTCGCCGCAAGGCCTGCGTGGCGCTGGCTGGCGAGCAGGCCTCGCTGGTGGCCGCAACGCCATGGCCCAACCGCAGCGGGTTCGCCTTCAAACCCTTCAGGAGCGACCGCGGGGCGTTTGATCGCCACGAGCTTCGACGAACCCGCCGCTTGCTCGACAAACACGTCCGCAAATGGGGCTTACTCGCGCTGCAATCGACCGGAGACCGCTAGGCGGGTGCGGCCCAAAGGGTTGTTTGCCGGTCTCGCTCACACCCCCATCGAACAGCGCAAGAAGTTGTGCTTCTTCCTCGGGCGACACGAACGGATTTCAGCCGAGTGAAAGCCGCCAACAATCAACTCAATCGCACTCGACATAAGCTGCCGCACTCGACATAAGCTGCCCCACAATCAAATTTCGCATAGCAAGCTTGGATTTTAGTAAATTCAAAAATCCGGCGTGTGGAGCATAAGCAATTCACCGCGAGACGGAGTCTTGACCTGCTTCATTTTTTCCGCCATTTTAAATCTGCTATTTAATTTTTGGTTTTTTTGAAGCGGCTTTTCAGAGCTGTTTTGCAACATTGCGCCGCTGCCTATTTGGATAGAACATGAGCGACGAAACGATTGTCCGTTTGCAGACCCATAGGAAGAATGTTGAGCGGTATTTGCGCCTGCTGGAAACTGCGTTGACCGACGTTGAGCAGCAGTACATTGAGAAGCGCCTGGCTGAAGAAGGATCGGCCATGGACCAGCTATCGCTTCAGATGGCCGGGGCGGCGAACGCTTTCCATAAGATGTGCAATCACCCGCCCAGCGGCAAACGGTAACCGCAAGCAGCGGTCAACCCGCGGTCTGTCGCAATTGTCCACTGGCCGAGATGTGGCAGGATACGCTTGGCGAGTGAACGCACCTCGCAATCGCGGATAATAAGGGAGCGGGGCGCGGGACTTTGGTCAACTATCCTTGGATGTATCTCGCAGCGCAATTTGAATGGCTTCGCGGATTCGCCGACCTCCTTTGGGGTCGATCGCATCCAAGTGATAAATTCGACATAACAGACCGTTGATGCGCCTCACAATGCGCCTGTTATTGGAGTGCCGATTGCGCGCGCGCACCAGCTGACGGCGCACTTCCAACAGGTCCAGGCGATGAAGCCCTCTTGATTGCACCATGCGAATGGACCCAGCGCGTGTCGTCTTGGATCGTCAGCCACAGATACTCGGTCCAACGTGATTATGACGGGCCAAACCACCGCAGGCTTCCAGCGTTCTAGCCCAGATCAAAAATATATTTTAATTTAATCTACGAGGTGTTATTAACAGTTAATTATTTAATTTGCAAATCTATTGGCGGGGCGCTGGTTTGAATACCCCATTGAACCAAACGTCTGAGATGGCTGGGGCGTCCTTTAATTTCCCCAAGCCTGCCCCAGCTCACGCACTCATCATTTCGGACGCGCATCTCCTGGTCTCAGGGGACTATGCACGTTCAGGTCATGATCTCATCATTTCCGATTCTGACCATCGGATCACGATCCCCAATTACTTTCTCAGTGAGAAGCGTTTGCCGCTCAGCTCGTCGGACGGCGCGCTGCTCGATGCGAGAGTGGTCGAAGCCCTCACCGGTTATCAAACCTTTGCGCAAGCCGGAGGTAATGCCGCTGCCGCAAAGGTGATTGGCCGTGTCGCGACCGTAACGGGAAGCGCCAGCATCGTCCGCAACGGCGTTACGATCGAGGCGAATAATGGGGATGTCGTTTATCAGAACGATGTCGTGCAAACTGGAAGCGGCTCTGCCATTGGTCTCGTCCTTATCGACGGCACCACGTTCAACCTGAGCGCCAATGCTCGATTCATGTTGAACGAATTGGGGTATGAGGGGCAGAGTAGTGCGAGTGGCACCTTAGTCAGTCTGACGAGTGGCACGAACCATTCGATGTTCACTCTCATCCAGGGTGCTGCCAGTTTCGTCGCTGGCCAGGTCGCGAAAACCGGCGACATGCAGGTCGTGACGCCTACTGCCGCGATTGGAATTCGCGGTACTGCCGTCCTTCTCAGCGTCGATGCTGTGGATGGGAAAGTCTCGGTCTCTGTCGCTGATCAGCAAGACGGCCGAGTTCATTCCGTACAAGTCTTCAAATGCCTTCCAGCGACGAACTTGCTTCAAGGCGTTTGTACTGCTGGGGATCCGATCGGGATAGTTACCAGCGACGGTCCATCGCTAACCATCACGCCAACCGCGAATTTCGAGGTGATCACCCAAGCCGTCAGCAAGACCCCAGGGCAAGTTGCGCAGGAGTTCAACGCTTTTCAACAGGTGTTAACGACCTACGATATCGGGAAGCAGATCGCTCCAGATACTCCGGCACCTAGCGACGGCAAGCGAGGAGACGTCGACACAAAGTCGCTGCAGAAGTTCGCTGGGAGCCCCCCACCATTACCCACTGAACCTCCAACCACGGTTATAGGGGACGACATAAAAGGCCAAGCTGGTGGGGGATCGATCACTCCAGTTGTTGTGACCCTCGCTTCCATCGCGGGGACTTATGCCTTCGCCTCGAAACCGCTCGTCCCCACTTTGGACCCATCGCAAGCTGTTGTTATAGCTTCATTCGGACCTGTCCTTATCAGCAGCGCAGGCGGTCCAACCAACCAAGGAAATCAAACAATCAGTGGAACAGTTGATCCGTCCTTCGTTGGAAGCGCGGTGACGCTGTACGACACATACAATGGTGTTACGACGCAGATTGGAACGGTTACCGTTGGCTCCGGAGGCGTTTGGAGCCTGGCGGTCACCCTGGCAGGTGATGGCGACCACAGCATCGTGGCTTTGGACCCTAGCGCCAACGTTACAACGAGCGTGCCCGTTGTTTTCACGCTCGACACGACGGCGCCGACCGTCGCCATCACCAGCGCGGGCGGACCGGTCAACCAGGCCAGCCAGACCATCACCGGCACGGTCGGCGTCGCCGATGCCGGCGCCACCGTCACCATCCTGGATGGCACCACCGCGATCGGTACCGCCATCGTGCAGGGCAACGGCAGCTGGAGCACCACTGTCACGCTGAACCAGGGTGGCAACTCCCTGACCGCTCGGGTGAGCGACGCGGCTGGCAACACCGCGACCAGCGGCGCGGTCGTCTATACGCTCAGCACCACCGGTCCGACGGTGACCGAGAGTCTCGTCTCCGACACCGGCACTTCGGCCACCGACCACGTCACCGCCAGTCCGGCGCTGAGCGGCACCGGCCTTGTCAACACGGTGGTGCATCTGACGATCGATGGTGTTCTCAGCACCTCCACGGCGACCACGGATGCGCAAGGCGCCTGGTCGTTTACGCCGACCGGGCTGGCCGACGGACCGCACACCATCGTGGCGAGCCAGACCGACACTTTTGGCAACACCGGCAGCGCATCGCTGAACTTCACCCTCGACACGACGGCACCGACGGTTGCGATTACCAGCACCGGCGGACCGGTCAACCAGGCCAGCCAGACCATCACCGGCACGGTGGGCGTCGCCGATGCCGGCACCACCGTCACCATCCTGGATGGCGCCACGACGATCGGCACCGCCATCGTGCAGGGCAACGGCAGCTGGAGCACAACGGTCACGCTCAGCAACGGCCCGAACTCCCTGACGGCCCGGATGAGCGACGCCGCCGGCAACATCGCAACCAGCGGCGCGGTGGTCTATACGCTCAGCACCACCGGCCCGACGGTGACCGAGAGTCTCGTCTCCGACACCGGCACCTCAGTCACCGACCATGTCACCGCCAACCCGGCGCTGAGCGGCACCGGCCTCGCCAACACGGTGGTGCATCTGACGATCGATGGTGTTCTCAGCACCGCTACGGCGACCACGGATGCGCAAGGCGCCTGGTCGTTTACGCCGAGCGGGCTGGCCGACGGATTACACACCATCGTGGCAAGCCAAACCGATACTTTTGGCAACACCGGCAGCGCATCGCTGAACTTCACCCTGGACACGACGGCGCCGACCGTCGCCATCACCAGCGCGGGCGGACCGGTCAACCAGGCCAGCCAGACCATCACCGGCACGGTGGGCGTCGCCGATGCCGGCACCACCGTCACCATCCTGGACGGCAGCACGACGATTGGCACCGCCATCGTGCAGGGCAACGGCAGCTGGAGCACCACGGTCACGCTGAACCAGGGCGGCAACTCCCTGACGGCTCGGGTAAGCGATGCCGCCGGCAATACCGCGACCAGCAGCGCAGTGGTCTACACGCTGAGCACCACCGGTCCGACGGTGACCGAGAGTCTCGTTTCCGACACCGGCACTTCGGCCACCGACCATGTCACCGCCAACCCGGCGCTGAGCGGCACCGGCCTTGCCAACACGGTGGTGCATCTGACGATCGATGGTGTTCTCAGCACCTCCACGGCGACCACGGATGCGCAAGGGGGCTGGTCGTTTACGCCGAGCGGGCTGGCCGACGGATTACACACCATTGTGGCAAGCCAGACCGATACCTTTGGCAACACCGGCTCGGCGTCGCTGAGCTTCACCTTCGACACAACGGCGCCGACCGGTGGTACCCCAGATCTGACGGCGGGTTTGGATACCGGTACCTCGAGCACGGACAACATCACCTCGGCGACGTCGCCAAGCTTCACGGTGTCGCTGACCCCGACGGTTGCCATCGGCGATACGGTGCAGCTGCTGCTGGGCGGCTCGCCGCTGGCGCACCCGGTCACGCATGTGATCACGGCTGCCGACGTGACGGCAGGCAGCGTCAGCCTGACGGTATCCGCCGGCGATCTTGGAGCCGATGGCACCAAACAAATCACGGCGCAGTTCAGCGATGCCGCCGGCAACAGTTCGACGAGCGCAGCGCTGAGCTTCACGCTCGACACCACGGCACCGACGGTCGCCATTACCAGCGCGGGCGGACCCGTCAACCAGGCCAGCCAGACCATCACCGGCACGGTGAGCGTTGCCGATGCCGGCGCCACCGTCACCATCCTGGATGGCGCCACGACGATCGGTACCGCGATCGTGCAGGCCAACGGCAGCTGGAGCACCACGGTCACGCTGAACCAGGGTGGCAACTCCCTGACGGCTCGGGTGAGCGACGCGGCCGGCAACATCGCAACCAGCGGCGCGGTGGTCTACACGCTGAGCACCACCGGCCCGACCGTGACCGAGGCCCTGGTCTCCGACACCGGTACCTCCGCCACCGACCATGTCACCGCAAATCCGACGGTGAACGGCAGCGGCCTTGCCAACACCGTGGTGCACTTCACCATCGACGGCAGCCCGATCGCGACGACAGTGACCACGGATGCACAAGGCGCCTGGTCGTTTACGCCGAGCGGGCTGGCCGACGGATCACACACCATCGTCGCAAGCCAGATCGACACTTTTGGCAACACCGGCTCGGCCTCGCTGAGCTTCACGCTCGACACCACGGCACCGACGGTCGCCATTATCAGCGCGGGCGGACCCGTCAACCAGGCCAGCCAGACCATTACCGGCACGGTGAGCGTTGCCGATGCCGGCGCCACCGTCACCATCCTGGATGGCGCCACGACGATCGGCACCGCCATCGTGCAGGGCAACGGCAGCTGGAGCACCACGGTCACGCTGAACCAGGGTGGCAACTCGCTGACGGCGCGGGTGAGCGACGCGGCTGGCAACACCGCGACCAGCGGCGCGGTGGTCTATACGCTCAGCACCACCGGCCCGACCGTGACCGAGGCCCTGGTTGCCGACACCGGCACGTCGGTCACCGACCACGTCACCACCAATCCGGCGCTGAACGGCACCGGCCTTGCCAACACCGTGGTGCACTTCACCATCGACGGCAGCCCGATCGCGACGACAGTGACCACCGATGCGCAAGGCGCCTGGTCGTTTACGCCGAGCGGGCTGGCCGACGGACCGCACACCATCGTGGCGAGCCAGACTGACGCTTTTGGCAACACCGGCAGCGCATCGCTGAGCTTCACCCTGGACACCACGGCACCCGCGGTCGCGATCACCAGCGCGGGGGGACCGGTCAACCAAGCCAGCCAGACCATCACCGGCACGGTGGGCGTCGCCGATGCCGGCGCCACCGTCACCATCCTGGATGGCGCCACGACGATTGGCACCGCCATCGTGCAGGGCAACGGCAGCTGGACCACCACGGCCACGCTGAACCAGGGTGGCAACTCCCTGACGGCGCGGGTGAGCGACGCGGCCGGCAACACCGCGACCAGCGGCGCGGTGGTCTACACGCTGAGCACCACCGGCCCGACCGTGACCGAGGCTCTGGTTGCCGACACCGGCACTTCAGTCACCGATCATGTCACCGCCAATCCGGCGCTGAGCGGCACCGGCCTTGCCAACACCGTGGTGCACTTCACCATCGACGGCAGTCCGATCGCGGCGACAGTGACCACTGATGCGCAAGGCGCCTGGTCGTTTACGCCGAGCGGGCTGGCCGACGGACCGCACACCATCGTCGCAAGCCAGACCGACACTTTTGGCAACCCCGGCTCGGCCTCGCTGAGCTTCACCCTCGACACTACGGCACCGACCGGCGGTGCACCGGACCTGACAGCCGGCTCGGACAGCGGTACCTCGGCTACCGACAACATCACCTCGACGACGTCGCCGAGCTTCACAGTGGCGCTGACCCCTGCGGCTGCCATCGGCGATACCGTGCAGCTGGTGCTCGGCGGCGCGCCGCTGGCGCATCCGGTCGGGCATGTGATCACGGCCGCCGACGTGACGGCAGGCAACGTCAGCCTGACGGTATCCGCTGGCGATCTCGGAGCCGATGGCACCAAACAGGTCACGGCCCAGTTCAGCGATGCCGCCGGCAACAGCTCGACGAGCGCATCGCTGAGCTTCACCCTGGACACGACGGCACCGACGGTCGCCATCACCAGCACCGGCGGACCGGTCAACCAGGCCAGCCAGACCATCACCGGCACGGTGGGCGTCGCCGATGCCGGCGCCACCGTCACCATCCTGGACGGCAGCACGACGATTGGCTCCGCCATCGTGCAGGGCAACGGGACCTGGAGCACCACGGTCACGCTCAGCAGTGGCCCGAACTCGCTGACGGCTCGGGTGAGCGACGCGGCCGGTAATACCGCGACCAGCGGCGCGGTGGTCTACACGCTCAGCACCACCGGCCCGACCGTGACCGAGGCCCTGGTTGCCGACACCGGCACTTCGGCCACCGACCATGTCACCGCCAACCCGGCGCTGAGCGGCACCGGCCTCGCCAACACGGTGGTGCACTTCACCATCGACGGCAGCTTGATCGCGGCGACAGTGACCACTGATGCGCAAGGCGCCTGGTCGTTTACGCCGAGCGGGCTGGCCGACGGACCGCACACCATCGTCGCGAGCCAAACCGACACTTTTGGCAATATTGGCTCGGCCTCGCTAAACTTCACCCTCGACACGACGGCACCGACCGGTGGCACCCCAGATCTGACGTCGGGTTTGGATACTGGTACCTCGAGCACGGACAACATTACCTCGGCGACCTCGCCGAGCTTCACGGTGGCGCTGAACCCGACCGATGCCATCGGCGATACCGTGCGGCTGTTGCTGGGCGGCTCGCCGCTGGCGCACCCGGTCACGCATGTGATCACAGCCGCCGACGTGACGGCAGGCAGCGTCAGCCTGACCGTATCCGACGGCGATCTCGGAGCCGATGGCACCAAACAGATCACGGCGCAGTTCAGCGATGTCGCCGGCAACGGTTCGACGAGCGCAGCGCTGAGCTTCACGCTCGACACCACGGCACCGACGGTCGCCATCACCAGCACCGGCGGACCCGTCAACCAGGCCAGCCAGACCATCACCGGCACGGTCGGCGTCGCCGATGCCGGCGCCACCGTCACCATCCTGGACGGCACCACCGCAATCGGCACCGCCATCGTGCAGGGCAACGGGACCTGGAGCACCACGGTCACGCTCAACAGCGGCCCGAACGCGCTGACCGCCCGGGTGAGCGATGCGGCTGGCAACACCGCAACCAGCGGCGCGGTGGTCTATTCTGTCGGCGTGCCCGGCGCCATTCTCGGCGATGCTGGCGACAACACCCTGACAGGGACCGCCGGGAACGATGCCTTCCAAGGCTTCGGCGGTAATGACACATTCAACGGTTTGTCGGGCGTTGATCGAGCGGTCTATGTCGACGCGACCGGGGGCATCACCGCCGATCTGACGGCAGGAACCGTGACGGGTCCGGGTGTCGGCACCGACACTCTGGTCGGTGTCGAAGCCATCCAGGGCAGCAACTTTGCCGATCACTACTCGGCGGTCGGTTTCAGCGGCAATTCCGGGGTACCTGGCACGCCAATTGGCTTCAACAGCTTCGAAGGCATGGGGGGAGATGACATCATCGCCGGCACGGTCAATCCTTCCGGAGAGATTCTGACCCGCATTTCCTATGTCAGCGCGACAGCGGCAGTGGTCGTTGATTTCGCCGCGGGAACAGCGAACGGCGATGCATCAGTCGGCAACGACACCTTCACCAATGTCAATTCGGTCATTGGGTCAGCATTTGCAGACACGCTGCGGGGCAGCGACAATCCGAACGGCACTTTCGAGCAATATGACGCTCGTGCCGGCAACGATCTGATCGATGGCCGCGGCGGCTACGATTTTGCCGTCTACAACAACGACGCCACCACCACCACGGGCTTAATTGTCAATCTTGCGGCCGGTACCGTCACTGGCGACGCGACAATCGGGACCGATACGCTGCGTTCAGTGGAAGCCGTCCGCGGCACCAACTTCGCCGATACTTACGATGCCGCTGGTTTCAGCGGCACCAGCACCAATGCTGGATCGAGCGGCACCTTCAACAATTTCGAAGGCATGGGCGGCAACGATGGCATCATCGGCAACGGCAACACCCGACTCCAGTATACGCAATCAACCGCCGGCGTGACTGTCGATTTCCTCGCGGGCACTGCAACCGGCGATGCCTCCGTGGGTACCGATACATTCACCGGCGTCAACGCCGTCATGGGCTCGATGTTTGCCGACACCTTTGCTGGAAGCGGCGCCAATGAGAACTTCATGGGCCTTGCCGGCGATGATTTCATCGACGGAAAAGGCGGCTTCGACACGGCGCAATATGCCAACCTGACCTTCACGACGGGGGGGATCAGCGTTCACCTTGCAGCTGGAACGCTGACCGGAGATGCCTCGAGCGGCACCGACACCTTGCGTTCAATCGAAGGCATTCAGGGCACTCATTTTACCGACACTTATGACGCGACTAATTTCGGCGTCACCGGCGCTATCGATCCCGCGACCGGCCTTCCTTATGCCAATGTCGGCAACAATGGCACCTTCAATCAATTCGAGGGAATGGGCGGTAACGACATCATCACCGGCAACGGCAACACTCGTCTGATCTACACCAATGCAACCGGCCCCGTGACGATCACTTTCGCTCTCAACGGCTGGACCAGCACCACCAGCGGCGCGTCGGGTACCGTAACCGGTGATGGGTCCGTAGGCACCGACACCTTCTCCGGTGTCGGCTCGGTGTCGGGGTCGTCATTTGCCGACACCATCACCGGCTCGAACAATCCAAACAACACCTCGGAGGAATTTGCCGGTCGCGGCGGCAATGACTTCATCGACGGTAAAACTGGCTTCGACAGGGCGTTCTACAACAACGATGGTTCGGCGTCGGGTATTCAAGTCGATATGGCTTCGGGCGTCGTGACCGGCGACGCTTCGATCGGAACGGACACCCTCCGATCCATCGAAGCGATCCGCGGAACCGGCTTCGCCGACACTTATGTCGCGACCAGTTTCGGCGTCTCCGGCGCAAATGTCGGCGATTTCGGTACCCTCAACGAGTTTGAGGGAATGGCCGGCAATGACACCATCACCGGCAACGGCAATACCCGCATCGCATATTACAATGCTCTCGATGGGGTGACCGTCGACCTCGCCGCCGGCAATTCCCACGGGACGGCCTCCGATGACCTCGCAGGTGTCGGGACAGACACGTTCACCGGCGTGAATGCCGTCCGCGGTTCAGCTTTCGCTGACGTCATTCTGGGCGATGCCAATGCCAATGCCCTCGACGGCAGGGACGGCAATGATCGGATCGACGGCCGCGGTGGCGCCGATACCTTGACCGGCGGGAACGGCGCCGACACCTTTGTCTACGCCGATGGTGACGGAGCAGACACCATCACGGACTTTAACCGTACCCAAGGCGACACGATCGATCTGACAGGGTTGTCAGGCTTCTTCACGCTCGCAGATGTTCAATCGAAGGCAACGGTGAGCGGCGGCAACACCATCATCGATGTCGGAAGCGGGAATACCCTGACGCTGATAGGTGTAACAAGCCTCCAGCAGAGCGACTTCATCTTTCCCAACGCCACCAACGGCACCTCGGGCTCGGATATGCTGCTCGGAACGAGTCAAGCGGATGCAATTTCCGGCCTCGCCGGAAATGATCGGCTTCAGGGATTCGGCGGCAACGATCTGCTCGATGGCGGGGCCGATTTTGACCGCGCTGTCTACACCGATGCCACGGGCGGGATCTCCGTGAACCTTGCGGCGGGAACGGTATCCGGACCGGGAGCGGGTACCGATACGCTGGTCGCGATCGAAGCCGTGGTTGGCAGTGATTTTGCGGACACCTTCAATGCGACCGGTTTCGCCGGGGGCACCGGTACGCCCGGTACGCCGATCGGGTTCAACGAGTTCGAGGGCCGCGGTGGCAACGACACCATTCTGAGTGACGTGAATCCTTTAGGCGCGGCTCTGACGCGGGTCTCCTATGTGAGCGCCACCGCCGGTGTGACTGTCGACATCGCAGCCGGAGCGGCGGATGGCGATGGCTCCGTTGGTCACGACACGTTTGTTGGCTCGGGGATTCTTGCCGTTTGGGGCTCTTCGTTCGCCGATACTCTTTTCGGAAGCAACAATGGATTCGGTACGATCGAGGTGTTTGCGGGGTTCGTTGGCAACGACGTGATCGACGGGCGCGGCGGCTTCGACCGCGTCGACTACAATAACGATCCGACCACCACGTCAGGTATCACTGTCAATCTCGCGGCTGGCACCCTGACCGGAGATGCCACTGTCGGCACCGATACTCTTGTGTCGATCGAAGCTGTCCGCGGCACCAATTTTGCCGATACCTACAACGCCGTTGGATTTGGCAACACCAGCACGAACTCCGGCTCCCTCGGCACCTTCAATGAGTTCACCGGCGAGGGCGGCAACGACGTCATCACCGGCAACGGTAACACGCGCCTCGGATTCAACAATGCGACCGCAGGCGTCGTGGTGGATATAGCAGCCGGCACGGCTACCGGGGACGTCTCGGTCGGAAGCGATACGTTCACGGGCGTCAATGCCGTCATGGGCACGATGTTCGCCGATTCCTTGTCGGGAAGCGGCATCAACGAGATATTTACCGGGCTTGGCGGCAACGACGCGATTGACGGTCGCGGCGGATTCGATACCGCCAGCTACAACAACATCTATCTATCGACCGGCAGTGTCACCATTGACATGGCGTCCGGCACGGCCACGGGCGACTCCTCGATCGGTACGGACACGCTGCGTTCGATCGAGGCCATCCAGGGAACCGTCCTTGCCGACACCTATGTGGCAACGGGATACGGCCTCGCAGGCGCTCTTAACGTCGGCAACAACGGCAGCTTCAACCAGTTCGAGGGACTTGGTGGTGACGATGCCATTACCGGCAACGGCAACACGCGGCTGATCTACACCAATGCAACCGGTCCCGTGACGATCACGTTTGGCCTCAATAGCTGGACCAGCACCACCAGCGGCGCGTCGGGTACCGCAACCGGCGATGCGTCGGTAGGCACCGACAGCTTCTCGGGCGTTAGCTCGGTGTCAGGGTCGTCCTTCGCCGATACCATCACCGGCTCCAACAATCCGAATGGTACAGCGGAAGACTTTGCCGGTCGCGGCGGCAATGACTTCATCGACGGTAAAACTGGCTTCGACAGGGCGTTCTACAACAACGACGGTTCGGTTTCAGGTATTCAAGTCGATATGGCGTCAGGCGTGGTGGCCGGCGACGCTTCCATCGGAACGGATACCCTCCGATCTATTGAAGCGATCCGTGGGACCAATTTCGACGATACTTATGTCGCAACCAGCTTTGGCACTTCAGGTGCAAACGCCGGCGATTTCGGCACCCTCAACGAGTTCGAGGGAATGGACGGCAATGATGCCATCACAGGAAACGGCAATACCCGGATTGCGTTCTACAATGCGCTGGATGGGGTGACAGTCGACCTCGCCGCTGGCAACTCTCGCGGGACGGCCTCCGGTGACCTCGCAGGCATTGGGACAGATACCTTCACCGGCGTGAATGCCGTCCGTGGGTCATCCTTCGCTGACTTCATTTTTGGCGATGCCGGCAGCAACACGCTGGATGGGCAAGCAGGAGACGACGTGATCCAGGGCCGAGGAGGTGCCGACACGTTAATAGGAGGAGCGGGAAGCGACCAATTCGTATTCGCTGCGGTTTCCGATTCCACGGTTGCAAGCCACGACACGATCAGTGATTTCGTTCATGGTACAGACATCATCGACACCTCGGCGATCGCGGGGGTGACGAGTGTCCAAGGCTTGCTAAGCGGGAGCGCCCAAGTCGCCGCGCACAGTATCGGGTGGATTGAGAGCGGCGCGAATACGATTGTCTACGTCAACAGCTCGGCCACTGCGCAGAGCGAAGGGGCGGCGGATATGGAAATTGTCTTGACCAATGTAACTGCGAATACACTGACCAGTCAGGATTTTCTCCTCCACATCTAACGTACTCTTTCTGAAGGATGGCCGGCTTCCAGGTGCGAGTCGCGCCGAGGGGACGTTCCGTGAATAACTCTCAACGGATCTCATAGCGGAGTTCGAGCCGGTCCTTGTGGTCTTTGCTGCGTATTGAACACGCAAGGCAAGCCACTTTCGCGGTGCTTGCGACACCACAGGCAGGTGGCGCGATGAACACTTGCCGGTTGCCTGCTAACGCTGCCGCAGGTCCCAGTTCGCGATCGAAATTTCCCTGTTCCGAGATGGCATGCTTTGGCTACCAAAGGCTCGAATTTTCAAGGCGTTTCACCCGGCCCCTCGTCCAGGGTGGCGCTTTAGCCGCGTTTTCCCTGCAGAACTCCAGTAACCAGGGAATTGAAGTTAGCGGCCTTTCAGCAAGGTCAGGGTCGGTGGCATGGGAGGAGGCAGCGCCTGTGACGTCCTCGGCTGGCCGAGGCTCGGCGTCATTGACGCCCTTGGTTAACCCCAGAGCCGACCCGCCATTGTTTTTCCTGGCGTAGCCCATTTGGGGGAGGCGCACCCAAAGGGGGATGGCATATCGCTTCCCGCGGCCCCCCATTGCACGGCGGCGTTCTTGCCCCCGTGTGGGACAAGGTGCCGGCAGGTCGTTAAGTCGCGGAATGGCGTCAAACTCGTTGGGAGACAATGTCGTGGGCTTGGACGACTTCTCGTTCTTCGAGCTCGAGATGCGCAAACGTTCGCGGGGCTGGGAGTGGAGTATTGGCTCCCGCGACAGCAAAGCCATCATGCGAGGAAGAGCGAGGAAACGCGTGGTGGCGAGGTACGAGGCGAGCAGCGCGTTGCTTCTCTTGCTGATGAACGTGTCCGTGGCGCTCGGAGCCGAAAATGAAAGTGGAGCGCGAACCGCTAAGGCCGCCACCCCTCAGCTGAAGGGCCGAAGGTCGAGGTTCTTTCGCGCTCAGGCGAAATTTGGGACCGCCGGCGCGCACAAATCAAATGCTCACCCCAACTGCGAAACCAGCGTGACCAGCTCCGACTGGCGGTGCGCTCCCGTCTTCGAGAAGATCGACTTGAGATGGTTGCGGGCGAGCTATGCCGGGCTTTCGAAGGACGAATGCCGCCAAATCTTGAATTCGCCCCTGTCCGGCCCCAGGCCCACTCCAGATTGACACATCGGAACTGGCGTGAACGCCGGAGCGGGGTTTCAAAAGCAACCATGCGGGATCGTCACGACGCGCTGCCCGGATGGGCTGGCACCGTGAGGTGGAAAGTCGCGCCATGGGGCGCATTGGAGGTCACCCACAAGCGCCCGGCATGCGCTTCGATGATCGAGCGGCAGATCGACAGTCCCATCCCCAGACCGTCAGGCTTCGTCGTGTAGAAGGGGTCGAATATGCGCTTGAGAGCGTCTGGGGCCAATCCTGGTCCCGAATCCTTCACCGCGACGATAATGCCGTCAGATTCCGCCCGAGCGGTCGTAATGAGCACGTTTCGCGATCCCCTCGCGACGGTGCCCATGGCTTGGATGGCATTGACCATCAGGTTGAGGATCACCTGCTGCAATTGGACGCGATCACCTTCGACGAGTGGCAAACCGTCTCCGAGTTCCGTCTGCATCGCGACGTCGTTCTTCAGCGCTTCGCTGCGGGCGAGCTCGATCACGTCCCGGATCGCCTCGTTGATATCCAGGCGATCCTTCAGGGGCGGTGCTTTTTTGATGAGATCACGTATCCGCCCGATGATGTCGCGGGCTCGATCATTGTCGTTCACAACATAACCGAGCATGTCCCTGGCTCTCCCAACATCCGGCGGGTTTCTGTTCAAGTAACGCAGGGCGGCATCGGCATTCATCGATGCGCCAGCGATCGGCTGGCTTACTTCATGGGCGATCGAGGCCGTGAGCTCACCCATGGTGGCGAGGCGGTTCGCATGCGCCAATTCCCTTTGCACCTCCCGCAAGGTCTCTTCGGCCTGCTTGCGCGCGGTGGTGTCCCGTCCGACGCCGCGGTAACCGATGAAGCGCCCTGCATTGTCGAGGACCGGCAGTCCCGAGATGGACACGTAGCGTTTGCCGCCGTCAGGCGTAGGCCGCGCCAGCTCGAAATCACGGAACGGCAGGTGGGCATCGAGCGTCTCCCGGTGCTTGCGCCAGGCCTCCGCGTCAGGCTCCAAATAGGGCACTTCCCACCACGTCTTCCCAATTTCAGAGCCAGGCGCCGGCGCGTCGGCAAGACCTTGGCCGAACTCCTGGCGGGTGAAGCGATGCTGCGCATCGGATTCCCAGTAGACGTCGAAGGAGAATTGTACAAGGGTACGAAAGCGCTCCTCGCTCTGCCGCAGAGCCTCTTCCGACCGCTTGCGCTCCGTCAGGTCGACGACAAAAGAGACGCCGTAATCTCGTCGCTCGTCGAATGCAGCCATGCCGATCAACACGGGCACGCGGCTGCCGTCCTTGCGAAAATATTCCTTCTCGAACGGCTGCACGCTCCCCATCATCTTCAGCTCCGGAATCCACAATTGCATGTGGCGGTCGAGCCACTCCGGCGGTGTAAGGTCAGTCCAGCGCAGGCGGCCCGAAATGAGATCCTCGCGATCGTATCCTACGATGCGGAGAAACGCATCATTCGCCTCCAGAATCCGACCTCCAAGCTCCCAGATGATAATCCCGATGATGTTGGCCTCGACCAGGCGCCGAATCCTAGCCTCGCGATCTGCGAGATCCTGGTACAAGTGAGCATTCTCCAGCGCGATTGCCGCCTGCGAGGCGAGCAGCTTTAGCACCGCGATCCGACCCGGCGCGAAGACATGCGCAGCCAGATTGTTTTCCAGGTACAGCACGCCGATGAAATTGGCATGAGCGATCACCGGCAGGCCGAGAACAGAGCGCGCTTGACGCTGAATGATGTAGGGATCCGCTGAAAACGGTTTCTGGGCTGCGGCATCATCGAGGATGATGCTCTCCCGCGTACGCAAGATGTAGTGGAGGATCGCCTCCGGCAGGAGCGCTGCAGTCACTGGCTCGTCGTGCAGCCGCACGACGACCGTGTCGCCGTCGGTGGTCGCTTCGGCGGCAATTCGCAACTCAGCCCCGTGCGACAGAACCAACAGGCCTCGCTCGGCGCCCGCGTGCTCGATAGCGGCGCGCATGACGGTGCTGAGCAGCTTCTCCCGGACGATTGCGCCCGAGACCGCTTGCGACAACTTGATGACTGTAGCGAGGTCGAGCTGCTCCAGGGGGGCCCCGATCGTGCTCGTCGGGCCGGGCGCCGGTGTTTCCTCTGCCAGGTGGGCATAGACGCGGTCGAGCTGCCGCACCTTGCCATCAGCTCCCCACCGCGAATAAGCACGCCGAGCGTCGGCCAAGTACGCACGAGCGATTCTCTCAAACCCGCGCGCCGCGTAGAAGCGTGCGGCGAGTTCGTTGGCAAGCGCGTCGTTTTGAACAAAGCCATTGGCGCGGGCCGAGCGGATAGCGTGTTCATAGAGGCGCTCGGCATCGAGCTCGCGGCCCTCCAAGCGGGCGACCTCCGCCTCGACAAGCGCTGCGCGATTCTCGAAATTCTCCGGACAATTCTTTGCCCAGATTTGGATGTGTCTCCGGTGCGCCGCCAGTGCCGCGAGGTACTCCCGGTGCTGGGCAGGCGCGGCGGAAGCGCAGGCCATCGCGAGCGACAATGCACCATAGAATTCGTATTCGGCGGTTTCGAGCTGCGATATGGACGTCCACAGCAGCCGCTGCGCCCTTTGTGACGCCTCAATCGCAGCCGCGTAGTCGCCTGCAAAAAAGCGCGCCTGCTGCTTTCGGATCCAGTACCAGCAGTCCGCCCGCATGAGGTTGGCATTCTCGGCGAACCGGCGCTCCGTCTGAAGCTCTTCAAACTGCTCATCGTCGAAGGAGCCGAATTTCGACGTCAGCCCCCGCAGGGTTCGGACGAGCTGCAGTTGGCTGACGACAACGTCAACGACCAGCCCGAACTGTGCCGCTTTCGCAAACGCGAGGCCACTCTCGACTTCGCGTTGCACCTCGGCGAGCGGGTCACCTGCCGCGAGCAGATTCGAATTCAGATTGACGCGGGCGTACGCGGCGAACGTGAGGTCGCCGGTTTTGTTTGCGACATCGAAAGCCCGAAGCAGCGAATCACGCGCAGTCCGGACATGTCGCGTCCATGGCGCGAGGTGCGCTCCGAAGAGCATGTAGGTCTGCGCATGAAATCGCGTCAATCCGCGCCGTTCGACCAATTCATATCCGAGCAGACCAAACCGAGATCCCGCCTCGTAGTCGCCGAAGCGAGGACCGGCAATCATCCCAAGCCTCATATAGGCAACGCACGAGGCATCGCAGTTTCCGTGCTCAAGGCTGAGATTAACCGCTCGACAAACGGTCAAGGAAAAGAGGTTCAAATCCGTGAATAGTGCAGGCGGCAGCAGCCTGGTCAGCACGCCCAGAGTCGCGAGAGGCACCGGATCACTCATCAAGGGCAGTTCGATCAGAGCTTCGATACGGCGTCCGCCAAGTTGGGACCGGACGCGGTCGTATTCACCTCGCGCCTCCTCCTCCGTCGGATGGGCGGGCCAGTCGATGGTCAGGTGGCGGAGGTAATCAAGAGCAACAGCAATTGCATCGCTACTCCGATCGAGCCTCGTGTACAGATCGATACGCAGGCATGAGACCGTGGCTAACTCGACAGGGCCGGCCGCACGGGCTGAGAGAACCATCAGGCGTCGCTCCGCTTCCGCCAGCGCGCCGGTCAGAAACTCGCATTCTGCCCGGTTGATCTCCAGCGAGAAGGCAAGTTCATGCCTGCTCTCCCAGCAATCCTCCAGCAACAGTGCCGCGCCGGCATTGAGATAAGTCAGTGCCGATTCATAAGCGGTGGACGCTTTGGCGCGCTTGGCTGCGAGCAGGTTGAGCTCGGTCAGATTCGCTTGTTCGTCTCGTGAGGTGATCAACGCAACGCCGCGGTTGAGCTGATTGACAATGTCGAAGATCACGTCCCCGTGCTGTTCTGTGGGAGTATTCGCCACGAGCAGCCGGCCGATGGCGAGATGGGCTTCCGCACGCTCGGCTTCCGGTTTGCTTGAATAGGCGGCTTCCTGCACTCGGTCGTGGGTGAATCTGTAATAGCCTTGCCGTCGCTCGACCAGCTCCTCGTGCGCGGCTTCCCACAGCGCTGCGTCGACTTCAGCCGCCGATCTTCCCAGAACAAGGGCCAACAGCGTGATCGTGGCGGTGTTACCGAGACAGGCGAGCTGCTGCAACGCTGCCTGCGTGTCGGCCGGAAGGCGCGCGAGTTTGCCGACCATGAGGTCCACCACATTGTCGGTATAGCCCTTGGCGCGAATGAGATCGAGATCCCACGTCCAGCACGACGACGTATGATCGAACGCAAGCAAACGCTCCTCGACGAGCTCGTAAAGAAACTGGATGGCGAAGAACGGATTGCCGCCCGCTTTCTCCTGCACTAACTGCACCAGGGACGCGGCATAACTCGGCTCGCAACGCAACGAGTCGGCGATCAGCTGCCCGACATGCTCGGTGGCAAGCGGCGCTAGCGCGATCTCCTCAACGATGCCGCTGCAATTCTTGATGGCGGCGATCTTGCGCCGCAGAGGATGCGCGGCGTCGACCTCGTTATCGCGGTAAGCGCCGATCATCAGCAGATGGCTCACATCCGCCTGAGTCAGCAGATCCTCGAGCAGGTCCAGCGTCGCCGAGTCTAGCCATTGCAGGTCGTCGAGGAATAGCGCCAGTGGATGCTCCGGTCGCGCGAACACGCCGATGAAGTGCCGCACCACTTGGTGGAAGCGCCTTTGCGCATCCTGCAGAGCCAGGTCGGGTACCTGCGGCGGCTCGCCGATGATGAGCCTCAGCTCGGGGACGAGGTCCACCAATAGCCCGCCGTTCGGGCCTAACGCCTTGTGCAGGGCATCGCGCCAGGGCGCCAGCTCGATCTCACTCTTCGCCAGAAGGCCCCGGAGCAGGCTGCGGAACGCCTGCGCCAGTGTGGCATAGGGAATGTCGCGCTTGTATTGGTCGAATTTGCCGTCGGCGAACAGGCCGCGCGAGGGCACCAGCACCTTGTGCAGCTCGTTGACGACAGCTGACTTGCCGATGCCGGCGTATCCCGAGACCAACACCAGCGCAGGCGTGCCGCTCTGGACCATACGGTCGAAGGCCGCGAGCAAGACTTCGATGTCTCGCGCGCGCCCATAGAGCGTCTCGGGGATGAGCAGCCGGTCCGGGATGTCGCGCTCACCCAGGGGGAAGTCGTCGATCCCCTGCCGAGCCTCCCAGGCGGCGAGGCAGCGCCGGAGATCGCTCTCCAGACCGGCCGCGGTCTGATAGCGCTCCTCGGCGGTCTTGGCGAGCAGCTTCATGATGATGGCCGAAAGGAAATTGGGCACTTGCTTCCGACGCTCGGCGGGTGGCACAGGCCTCCTGGCGATATGGCAGTGCACCCATTCCATCGGATCGGCTGCGGTAAACGGGGGCGCGCCGGCGAGCATCTGATAGAAGGTGACGCCCAGCGCGTATAGATCACTGCGTGCGTCGATCGAGCGGTTCATTCGTCCGGTCTGCTCGGGTGCCATATAGGCCAGGGTGCCGGCGATGGTCTCAGGCGGTTCGGGTGATTGGCGCTCGCGCGGGAGTCGCGAGGCAATGCCGAAACCCGTGAGTCTGACTTCGCCGGTCGCGCGATTCACGATGATGTTGTGCGGCTTGATGTCTTTGTGCACGAGCCCACGCTGATGGACCTTGCCAAGAGCCGCCGTGATGTGGACGGCGAGATGCAAGAATGTTCCCACTTGCATGGGCGCTTGGAGCTGGCGCTCCAGCGGCTCGCCGCAGGGCTCCTCGAGCAGCAGCACGGGCCGGCCGCCCTCACTGACAAGTTCGAGCGGCCGCAAGGCCCACGCGCTGTCGAGTTCGTCCTTTAGTGCATATTCGTGAGCCAGGCGATCCCGGCTCGTTGATGGGGCGTGCTCGGCGGGAAGCACGGCCAGCACAATTTTGCGGCCACCATCGGAGCCCTGGCGCGATGCCCGGCAAAAGATGCGGTCGTCGTCCTCCCATAACACCTGGAAGTCGCTGTCCATGCGCGCCGAACCGAAAGACTGGGTTCAACTGCTGGCCTCTACGGCACCCGATGTCGGGTGGCGAGATACCTGTTGAGCTCGTTGAATAAAATCGAGCTTGCCACAGATGGAGCGGCGTGGCCAGCCGAGCTAAGCTCGACTACCAACGGAGCGGTCCTGAATTCTGGCTGCCGATCCGGTGCGGCGTGGTCCTACCGACCGGAATGAACGTGATCGATCCCGATCGCGGCGTCGGCCGTGTCTCCCATCCGCTTCACGCAGATTGGCTGCCCGCGGCCTTGGCGCTCGGCTTAAAGGACCCAGGATGGGGCTATGAACGGCGCAAGCATTGTCGCAGTAAGCGTCCTGTGACGATGAGGATGCCCTCAATGTTGGACGTGATCGCGGTGGTACCGGGTCCGTTTTCAACGGGGGGCATGGGATCGATGAGTCGTTCTTCGCTGCCATCCGGTTCGATGACTGGGATCGCCATGTCGGTGGCACTCGAAAGACGCTCCTTGGAACAAGGGGAAGATCGGCGCAAAGCCGCCGCTCCGTCCGAAGCACGTCTGGTCAATCCGAGCCAAGCTCCCGGGTCGAAGGCCGTATGCGCGATCTGGCGCTGTCAACGTCGCCATCGACAGCAAACTGCGCGGCTGCGACGTCGTAGCCTTGAAAGTCGATGACCTTGCGCCGGGGCGGATATGCGGCCGACCGCGCGACTGTCCGACAAAATAAGACTGGCCGGCCAGTCAAATTTGAACTGACACGCAGCCTCCGCCCGGGGCGGTCGCCCTCAGTGTCTCAACGTTCATTTTTCAAACTCAGTTATTGCGCGGCTGCTGCTTGCTGTTGTTGGTGGTGAAGCAGTGCCTGACGTGTATACCACCAAGGCGACGCGGTACGCCTGCCAAAGCGTATGCCTGTCGATATCTGGGAAACACTTCAACACGAGCGGTTCAACGATAGCGATTTGATATGTATCCAAGCATTGAAGAATCACGCAGCTAACGTCGGCGATGCTATGGTGTTGCATTGCCATCGCTCCCGGTTATGGACATTAGCTGGTTCTGGGCCGCGGTCTTGGTCTATTGCCAGGACGACACGTGCAGCCACAAGCCGAAGCGACCGCCGGCAGACATTGACCGATGGCCCGATCACCTGTGTGAAGGTTCGTTCGCCCACAAGGTATGCGGCAAGCGCGACGCCCTCCTCAGAGCCGGTCGCGCCCGAATGATGGTATGCTGATGCTGAACTCTGATGAACCGCCAGGTCCGTTGCTATGGTGGAGTTGTTCGAGTCGCCTGTCGAGTTCTTGCTTTTTGGCAACGATCCTCGCCGCGAAAATCTGATCGACGTCCGTGTAGAGAGCCCACAACTCATCGGCGGACATCTGCTCAAATTGCGGTCGGTAATCACGAATTTCCAAGGTCCTGCCCCCCGGTTGGGGCGGGTAGCAGCTAATTCAGTCGTCAAAGCCCGGACTCTCACGCTGATTCAGATGATCGCGTTGATGGCCGGGCCCACCGCGCTGCCCTCGTAAACCGCCTTCCTGGCTCTAGTTTCGCGTGCCACACCGACGATTCTGCGCTCGGCCTTGGCTACTCGGTCTCGAAGGTCCTCAAGTTCCGATACTTGAGACGCGAGTGCCTCAAAATGTTGGCGCAGAGCGAAATGACAACCATCAAGTCGCGCACGAGCGTCCATTGCACGCCCCTCTATCATGCTGCCCCAGAACACATGGCCCGCGATTGGGACCACCCCCAGACTAGTTAAATTGGGCCATCGGTTCTGTTCGCTTTCGCACGCTGGCCGTATGGTTTTCTCGGTGGATCGCCGCGCGTCGATGGCTGAGGGCGGCAAGCAGCTACACTTGCCGCTCGGGCCTCACGGTCTTCGGAGGCAAAATGGAGAGCTCAGGGCGACTGCCGCCCGCTGACAAGGCCGCCCTTGGATCTCGCCATCGCACAAAGTACCGCTAGCAGCTTACCCGGCATTTAGGGTTGTGCTGGGACCGCTGTGGGCTGCGGGTCGTGTCCCCGGAGGTGGTGTTAGCTCGGTAGAGCAAAGCCGCCCGGACGCGCGCCGCCAATCGCGCCCTAGCGGGCGGCTTTGCGGGGGGCACCGGCAGTTCTCCGGTAGGATCGGCTTGCGACACGCCAACGCAACCGAGGAATTCCACCGATGACATGATGAACCTGCGCAGGCTCGTGGAGAAGACCCGTCCGATCTGTTGCGTGAGATGATCGGCGTTGCCGCCAACAGGCCGATGGAGCTGGAAGAAGGCCTAGACCGGGGCCGCCTATGGCGAGAAGACCTCCGAACGCCTGGCCCAGCGCAATGGTTTACCGCGAACGGATCTGGGAGACCCGCGCCGGTGCGGTTGAGCTGCGGATTCCCAAGCTGCGCAAGGGCTCTTACTTCCCTGGCTTTCTGGAGCCGCGCCGCAGGGCCGAGAAGGCGCTCACCGCCGTGGTGCAGGAAGCCTATGTGCAGGGTGTCTCCACCCGCTCGGCGGGCGATCTGGTGCAGGCGATCGGCATGACCGGCATCTCCAAGAGCGAGGTCAGTCGGCTGTGTGGTGCGAGCACATCGTAGTCCGAAGTCGGGCGCAACATTTGCCCGGTCCATCTCTTCAATGGGTTGGATCAGAAGCTCATGATAGCTGATCAGCGTTCCCTTGTTCCTGTCTGCCTCTGTCTGGAAGCCAGCGGCGTCATAGATCGACCGCCGCAGCGGCTCGGCTGGACCGAAACTCAGCCTAGTGACGAAGACCGACGCATCAAAGCAACAGTGTCGGAATACTTTGCACCATCGCGTGATTGTTAATTTGCGCGCTCGACGCGATTCAGGCCTGCTGCGGTGAAGTCTTCAGATGGGGGGAATGACCAGAATGATTGTGCGTGCTCTCGGCGCTGCTGTCGTATTGCTGATCGCTCCGAGCTACGAAGCGTTCGCAGCGCGCAATCACAGCCCCTCCGGGCGCGTATCTTGTACGGACGTCAGATACTATGTCGCGAAGTACTCAGCGCCCGTGGCCGAGATGTATGCCCGAAGTCGCGGCGCCACCGACGCACAGATCGAGCGGGCACGACGTTGCTTGGCGTCAAACGAATCGGTCGAGGCCGAGCGCCACCGTTCCTACACCGAATGAGCCTGATCGCTCCGCACCTAAGGCCAGGCATCGGTTGAACGCGGACAGGCTTTCTCTCTGGCAATAGATCGACGAAATTCGTTCAATAGTCATTTTTTTAGAAGTAGCCCCATTTCTCGCGCCATCCGCTTGACTGAGCCGACATGCCGGCGAAGAGCTGCGGCAATTTCCGCCGCGCCGTACCGCCGGCGGATCATCGCCGACAGCTTCTTGCGTTCGACGTCGCTCCATTCTTTCGGCTTCGAGATTTTCATAGGTGTCATCTTCGCGCCGGTCCGAGGCGGGCGACATTGGGAAATTTACGGGTGCCATCCTGAGTTGTGCCCAGAGGCCGAGGAGAGGGTGGTTTGCGGACGCTTGCCGGGGGCCTAGGTGTATGCTTGTCCGCGCATGATCTCTCCCATGCCGAGCCAAGCCGAAACCTTGCGGTGGCCGCCGCTGCCGCGGTGGGAGCGGCGAACCTGCACGGGGTGACTCACTTCTGGACCTCTCCCAGCTCAGCGATCCGGTCTTTGCCGTCGACGGCGATACAACTAGGCATCAGGGACAAGTCGCCCGGCTCGCGGGCTTCGCTACACCGGCACGTGCAATAGGCCCGCCATGAAGACCGTCGGCGGATCGAGATGCGACCAGCACGCCTTCGAATTGATCGCTGGCGGCGAGGCCCAAGTGCAGCGGGTTTGCCTTCACACCCCTCAGGAGGGACGGCGGCGAGTTTAATCGCCACGACCTTCGACTAACCCGCCCCTTGCGCGAAGACACGTCCTGTTGCGGCTTACTCGACCTTGCTGCTTGCGGAAGCGCTGCAATCGACCGAAGACCGCCAGGCGAGTGCGGCCTAACTGGTGGCCGCTCGCTTGCGGTCACACTCCTATCGAACAGCGCAAGAAGTTGTGGTTCTTCCTCGGGCGACCACGAGCGGATAAGCCTATTGTCGGATCAACTATCTATGCCGGGGAAAATACCGCGAAAATCCGTTCTAGGGCCGGGTTGTAAATGAGCTTCTCAGCCTCAGAGTTCCTCGAACGCGACTCCAATTTGATTGCCACTCGACCAGACCAGGCGGCAACTTCGGATGATGCGATCCTTCTCGAGCATTAGCTTGAATGTGGAGTTCATGTACTGCTTCGACGGAAGCTCAATGGATGCCCCGTGTTCCGACATGTTGACCACGCGACAGCGTAAGCTGGCGCCGTCGCCTGAAATGTAGGCCACCTCGTCCACATCGATGCGCTCGAGCTTTCGACGGTCTATCATTTTATGCTGTCCGCAATGCCTTCAGTCGCCCGATGTGCCCCTTGCCTCTAGCAGCCGGAATTGCCGCGCGATTTGCGTTGCTAGGTCTGATCGTTCCTGGGCAAGGCTTCTTCTTTGCTCAATCATGTTGTGTCCGTCCCGTTCGAGCACTTCAATCAAGAGGGTTTGGCTTTCAATATGAAGTTGCTTCGCTGAGATGTCTCGCGCGATAGTGGCTAATTCATCATCGCAATGTTGAGGCATAGCAGTCTCTTGGCTGGCCTGTCGGCGAGGACAGCTACATCCTAGCTCGCCTTAGCTGCCAAACCGTTACCTGACCGGTGCAGTCGCTCAGCATCACCAATACCGACACTCCTGGCGTCATGATGAAGCGCTTGCACAACCGCACCCCGAGCTAGCCGTCGGCGCTGCGAAGCGAGCGCATAAGCCATTTGGCATAGAGAAGCAGGCACCGACTTCGCCAAAACACATGTTACCCCCGCGCCACTCCGCCGACCCGCGTCGAGACTCGCTCACGGCTACGCATCGCATTCTACCCTGCCATCTGCAATCGGCCCGAGATTGCGGAACAGACCGCTTTGCCCTTGGAACGGTCACGAGGGCCACAGGACGCGTCCGCACCGGGCCGATTGGGCATAGGCCGAAAGGAGCGGGTCGGCCGCAGAATGCGACTCGCAAAAGCCATCGACGATTCGTTGTTTCCGACCTGGCCGGCCCAGGATCCCGTGCTCGCCATCTGGGTTTCGTCGCCACCATGGGTCTGTTGCTGTTGCCGAAGCTGCTCAGCATGGTCCTCGTCTGGACGCAGCGATCGGAGCGCAGGCAATTCGGCGGCGCGTTGCGTGCCTCGGCCGGGGTTTTCGCCGAGATCGTCGTATCGGCATTGATGGCTCCCGTGATGATGATCTTACCAGTCAATCGCGGTCATCGAGATCCTCGCCGGGCGCGATGCGGGCTGGCAGACGCAAAGGCGCGATCACTGTGGAGCGGCGCGAGCTCTACCGGAAATACGGCATCCCGACCGCGAGCGGCGTTGTGATGGCCGCAAGCGCGTACGCGGTTTCATTGCCCCTTCTGCTCTGGATGTCGCCCGTCATCGCGGGGCTGCTGTTCGCCGTTCCCATTGGGGCGCCGACTGCCAAGCCCGCGTCCGGCAAATTGTTTGCCACCCCCGAAGAACGAGAGCCGCCTGCGGTGCTGCATCGGGCGAACGAATTGAGCGCGTCGGCGGATGTAGCAACCAAACCCGCATTGGTGGCGCTGCGCGAAGACGCCGCGCTTTTAGCCTTCCACATCGCGCAGCTGCCGCCTGCTCGCTGCGCGGCCCGACGGGATCGACGCGAGCCTAGCCGTCGGACGCGCCAAGGTCGACGCGAGCGATACTTTCGAGGAAGCCGCCGCGCATCTGTCCTCTCGGGAGGTCTTTTCGATATTGAACGACAGTTCGACACTGTCGGCGATATTGCGGAAGCGATGAACACGATCGACTGGAGACCCGGCCTGGGCTCGAACCAAAATAGAACGTAGTCCACTACTTCTGCGTAGAATTCCGCTTCCGCCACCGGGTCGATCGCTCGGCGGTCGGCCCGGGAACATCAATATTCCCTTCGTGGTACCACCTGCGAAAGCGGCCTGACGGCCTGATCTGCGAGCCCGCTCTGCAGCGTTGCTCGCCTTTCGGCGACGGCATGATCGAACAGTTCAAGGACGAGGCCGAATGCAGCCAAGTCCTCTTGTTCGATCGTTCCATCATCGTAGCACCTTAGGGTTTCACCGATAATTGCATCGACCTCGCGCTGCGATGTCAGCAGGTCCTGTTCGGACCCGACATTTCGAACCTCCGTGACCAGGGCGAGAATGCGGGTGCGGTGGCTGGTGTTATCATCCCGTTCGTCCCGGTTCAGATAGCGACGCAGCCAGGCGGCGGCCGAACCGACACCGGAAAGAAGAAGCAAGGCGAACCAGAAGTAATCGCTGTACTTGTCCAGAAAGGTCCGCTCGGTCCCGTTGATGACCGCTGCGGCGCCCCGGTGCACTGAGGGCTCCGCTTCCTTCTCCGTCTCGGGCTTGGTGATGTGCGCAGCGCCGGCGACACGTTGCGTGATCGTATCTCGGACGGCGAAGAGCTGTCGGTAGAAGGCCGCTGCCTTGGCTTCGGAGAGTTCTTTTCTGGCCAGGATGAGATGGTTGACGCTGATGGTGTCGACCTTGTCCTCCGGCCAGGCCGGTTTCGTGTTGAACACGCCGCCAGGAATCTCCTCCGCTTCGTAGCGGGCGTGCTTTAGGGCGATGGCCTCGGAAGTTTCGACCGGAAGAAACTTCGGAGCTCCACGCGCTCGCGAAGTCGCGGCGATCGCGTCGGCCGTGATCTTGCTGTCCAGCGGACCGACGGCGAGATACGCATCGAGAGTGGCGTCTTGCGCGAGCTTTTCGATCTCTTCGGTGCCGAATTGGTCCGTCGCTACCTTGTCCGGATCGAGGCCGGAGCCGGCGAGAATGGTCCGCAGCAGCGCGAGGTTGGCCCCGGTCCTTCCGATGATGCCGACCTTGCGACCCGCCAGATCGGCGATCTCTCCGATTTTCCCGGTGGACTTTTTCTTGGAGTCCTTGCCCGCTCGCCCGGAGGTCGACCACAGCACGACGTAGTTCTTCCGAAGGACTGCCAGTGTCTGCGCGTCGACCGGCATCGCGAGGTCGCCGCGACCGACTGCCAGGTCGCTTTTGCCGGCGCCCAGGAGGCCCAGGGATTCGGCCGCCCCTGCGGTCGTAATCGGGGAGAGCCTGACCGTCCTACTTTCCTCCTGGAAGGCTTCGGCTATCGCTTGGACCACTTGATGGTCGTCGCTGCCGGAGGGACCGACGGCGATCCGGAGGGCCTCGGGCTGCAGCACGTAGAAGAGGGCGGCCGCAGCGGCGCCAAAGACGGCACACCCCAACGCGAGCAGGACCAACAGTCTTCGTTGGCGTCGATCGGGAGCACTCCTAACTGGACCGGTCCGTGGCATCAGCTGACCCCGCTAAACAAACAAACGACTGCTTGGACTGCAAGTGCGCGCCGCCACCGGGCGAACCGGTTGCCTAACGGGAATGTTCCCTCGCGCGCGATGCGGGTTGAAAGAGCGGCTGCATGCCCGGGGGAAAAACAGGCAACCGCAAGGCCTTTGTTCCGGAACCTTGCCACCATTCGCGGCTTCTCGCATGCCGCATATGGCGGCGAGGAGATCAACATGAACAAGCTTCTACTGACGACGGCGATGGTGGCGATGATCTCGACGGGCGCAATGGCGCAGTCGACGGTCGTCACGACCACCGGTACGGGTCATGCCGCCGCCGTGCAGATCGAACCGGAATACCGCACGAAGATCCGCACCTACGTCACCGAGCACAAGGTGCGCCCCGTGCAGGCCCGCGAGAAGATCGTTGCCGCGCGAGGTCGAACTCGAGGCAGTGCCCGCCGACTGGGGGCCTGCGCTCACCAAGTACCGCTACGTCTACTCGGGCGAACGCGTGATGCTGGTCGATCCGTCGACGCGCACGGTCGTCCAGGAGATCGACTAAACCCTTGGAAGTGCGGGTCGCCGAGCAAGCGGCCCGCCTCAGTCCGGCCCGCCAATAATTCATTACTTCCCTTGCGAGCGGCCGTCCATGCCGATCTTCCGATATTTTGTATTCGTCGGCGCGCTGCTGCTGGCGTTGCTCTTTGCGGCCGATCGGTACTGCCAGCTCCCGTCGAGCAGGTGGCTTGAGTCTTGCCTGTTCGCATTTCGCTGCGTCCGGCCATGAATCTTTCAATAATTAAATAAATTAAATGTAGAAAACTAATTAAATGCGCGTTATAATAGGCCAATTGTGCCGGACGGACGCACAAGGATCCCGAATGAGGCGGCTCCGGCATCTCCTGCCCGCCCCCATGCAGGAGCCGTTTCTTCGAGTGCTAAGGTGAGGATATTGGAGGTGAGCGTGCCCTCTGCTCGCTGGACAAGACGCGAGGACGAGATTTTTCGAAAGCTGGTGAATTCGCGAGCATCACCGAGCTCTATCGCCCAGATTTTGAACAGAACCGAAGATGAGTTGAAAAAGCGAGGCTACCTCCTCGGATTGCCGTTGAAGTGGTTCAAAACAAGTTGTGGCTATTAGCTCACTGATCTTTTGATCTGGATGAGCGTAAGCGCCCAAGCTCAGACTATTGAATGGCCATGCAGAAGCAGGTCGCAATTGCGCTTTGGTCCTTGGCCGCTTCATGCGTGCTGGCGTTTATATTGGCGGCAATCGTCTCAGGCCGCGATTTTCGTAGCTTCCACAAGGGTGCGACTACGGGAACAACCCAAGTTTCACGAAGCTAGGTAGGGGACCGGTATCCGATAGGGACGCATGCAGCAAAACGGAGATCATGGTTGGCAGGTTGCTGCTCATAGGTGGGCGATCGCCTGGCCAACCGATCCGAGGTTTCTACATGGCTTTGCTGCGCACCATTTTGGACCATCGAAAAGGCCGGTGTTGAGCACGTGCCGAGTTTTCGACCTACGTTTCGAAGTGCTTCTTCGCATGCCTGCGAACGATAATGATGATCACGAGCCGTTAGAACCCTTCCCGGACGGCTGGTGGGCTTCGTCGTGAGATCTCTCCGAAGGATGGGTGAGGCCGGTTCTGCCAGCCAGTTGCCGATGTCTCAGATAGCTCGAAGGCTGCCCTCGGCAGCTCGAATTGCGCTGTTCGGTTCGACTCCCGAAAGCTGACATCGCAGTCCTCAAAGCGAAGGGCAGCACGGGCCACGTCCAAACGCTCTAGGGAATCCATTTCTCCTCCTCCTCAGGCCGTGACAGTGCAGCTGTCGTTTCAATGCTGACAAGTAAAAAGGCCATCTCTTGGCGACTGCCCGTTGGTATCATCCTAATCCGGCATAGAAGTGTGCCAAGGAGGATCTGTCGACCAAGGTGCAGATCGGAATCGGGCGCAGGTTAACGGCGATATTGGCGGCCGACGTGTCCCGTTATTCTCGACTTATGCACGGGGACGAAGCGGCTGCGCACGGCAAGCTTATGACGCTGCTCGCGTTTATTCGGATCGGGGTCGTCGCAGCAACATGGCTATAGAGACGGCTTGTATACGCGAGTATAGTCGTCATGAGGCAAATTAATCGATTATTGGCCGTGGCGAGGCCAGGTTCGCCCCTTCGCGCATCGTCGGTGATCGCGGGCGCTATTTGCCACACCGGGCGAGAGACAGGCCGCAACCTGGCAGAAGAACGCCTCGATTGATCCATCGCGCGAGAGCAAGAGGTGATAATGCAACATCCGATTCAAGCGGCGTCGGTCGCGCTCGATTCGAATGAGCGCAAGCGTCCCGAGGAGGCACTGCGCGAGAGCGAGGAGCGCTTTCGCACGCTGGTACAATTCTCCTTTGATGTGTACTGGGAAACGGACGCGCAGCATCGCTTCATCCGCCAGGAGTTCGCTGAGACACTTCCCGAACCGCCGGTCTCCGAGATCGGCAGGACACGATGGGAGGTCCCGTATCTGGAGCCTGATGCAGAGGGCTGGCGCAAGCACCGGGAGACACTCGATTCTCACCTCCCGTTTCGCGATTTTGAGCTCGCTCGGCCGACCCCCGACGGCGGCAAGCGCTATATTTCCGTCTCTGGGATGCCCATCTTTGACCAGACGGGGCGCTTCATGGGCTACCGCGGTGTGGGGCGCCACATCACGGAGCGCAAGCGAGCCGAACAGGCGCTGATCGAGAGCGAGGCCCGTTTCCGTACCTTCGTGGATCACGCAACCGATATGTTCATGCTCCACAGTGAAGACGGTCGCGTTCGCGATGTGAACCGGAATGCCTGCGAAAGTCTCGGCTACAGCCGGGCCGAACTGGTGGGAGCAGCTGCGGCCTTGTTCGATCTGGAATTGGATGAAGCCACTTGGCGTAGCAACCGCGAGCGCCTCAAGGCTGGCGAAATCGCTACGCTCGAGAGGCGCTATCGCCGAAAGGACGGCACTGTGTTTCCCGTCGAAGTCCGTATGCGGGAATTCTGCGAGGGTGGCCGGTCACGGATCATTTGTCTGAGTCGCGACATCACCGAACGCAAGCGAACTGCCGAGACGCTCCGCGAGATGCAGGCTGAACTTACACACGCCAATCGCGCGGCGGCGCTCGGCCAGGTCACCGCTTCGGTAACACACGAATTAAGCCAACCAATCACCGCGATGCTCTGCAACGCGGAGGCCGCACTGAACTGGCTAGGAACGCAGACTCCGAATTTCGAAAAGGCACGGCAGGCGCTCGCATCCATTGTCGCAGAAGCCGAGCGAGGTGGCGAGATCATCGGTTGGATCCGTTCCTTGATCAAGAAAGCTCCGGCGCCGAAGGAGAGCATCGACGTTAATGGTGCAATCCTGGACGTGATCACTATAGCCCGGAGCGAGTTGCTCAAACATGATGTCTTGATCCAGACCGACCTCGCCCCGGACTTGCCGCTCGTGAAGGGCTATCGCGTCCAGCTGCAACAGGTTGTTCTCAATTTGATCCTCAACGCGATTGAGGCAATGAACTGCCTCGACGTTGGGCCACGGGAGCTGCGGATCACCACGGCTGCAGATGCCTCAAGTCTCGTTGTTGTCGCCGTGCAGGATAGCGGTCCCGGACTTGACCTGGCAATGGTTGACCGCCTGTTCGAACCTTTCTACACCACTAAGCCGGACGGGACCGGCATGGGCTTGTCGATCTGCCAATCGATCATCGAGGCGCACGGAGGACGACTTTGGACCCGTGCGAATGAACCACGGGGGGCCGTGTTTCAGTTTAGTCTGCCTTCGGAACAGGGGTGATCCACGTCGCTTTTCGGAACCTCGCGGCCAAAAGAATGTTCAAGCCAATCGTCAAAAGTGAGGGTTTGAAGGCGCATCGCAGCAGCCGCGGCTCATCGAACCTCATCGATCTGCCAAACCGCTGCGGTTTGGCGTCGCGCTCGCCAATGCTAGGCCGGGTACGGGATGGAGCCCAGTCGTGAAATTCTCAGGCAAATGCTCGGGCCGCTCGAACCGCGAAAGGCTTCATTAGCCTTCATGTGGCTAGCTGGGTGCGTGCCGATTACCGCCGCGGCACATTGGAATGGGAATGCCGGCCCCGGCTGTTGACCCCATCCTGCGGCTGGGGCCGTTTTGAACTTTCGCAGCATCGCTCAAACCCGGGCCACAACCATGCTTAGAGGCATTGCTATCGCGCTATTTGGAACGGGCATCTTTTCGCAGCTTGATCGCGCGCTGTTCGATGGCCGCCATACTGACGCCGCGCTCAGGCTGATGCGGGAGATCGGCCGCGGCTTTGGGCTGTAGGGCGGCCTGCGCCTAAATCGGTGAAATCTCGAGACTTCATTTTATTGTCTCAGGAGTAATCCGATTTCTCACGCCATCCGCTTGACCGAGACATGATGACCCCCGTGCAAGTCGTCGAACGATGTCACTCGATCACAGGCTTCTTTACGGTTGTTCGATCAAGGGAGAATTGCACCGCCCATCGCAAACGCCACGGCCGACGCAACGGACTCGTCGCCTCATCGGGCATGGAGACGCTTCTATTTTCTGAGCGAAGCTTCCGCTTCCTCGGCACGCCGCAGCAAGCTATCGTGCAAGTGGTTCACTCCCGAGACTCCAACGAGAGATAGGCCTTTGTCGCACACAACGACCTAGTCCAGGTTCAAATCCGGCCTTTCAGAGCGACTATCTTCGTCGTACGATGCGTCCCCCCAAGCTCGGGGTGAAGACGAGACGGCGCGAATTCCTCGGGGTGCAACGGTGCCCTGGTCGTCCCATTGGTTCTGACGCAATCCGCGGGGATTGAACAGCACCTCGGCCAGCTCGATCGCACGTGCCGTCTCTTAGTCCGCCAGCAGACTGCTCTGATCAGTTCGACCTGAGTGCATCTGCCCGGATCCATCTAGCGATCTTAGATCCAGGGATCAAAAGTCAGTTTCGGTAGACGAACCAGTTGCCTAGTTCAGGACGTCGATGATGTCCAATCCTCGACCATTTGCTCCCGAGACAAATTCCAGCCGAGGCTTAAGCTACGTCGGTAGTCTGGTCGCAATCGGCGCCATCTATCTCGTCTTGGCCAAAGGTGGGCTTGCTCTCGCGTCCATTCATCCCAGTTCAACGCCAATTTGGCCACCGACAGGTGTCGCGCTGGCGGCGGTGCTGTTGGGGGGATATCGGACCTGGCCAGCAATTTTTGCGGCAGCGTTGATCGCAAATGCGACGACGGCGGGCTCGGTTGCTACCGCAATCGCGATTGCGGCCGGTAACGCTCTTGAAGCGGTTGTAGGCGCTTATCTCATTAATCGGTGGTCGGGCGGATGTAACACGTTTTCAACCCCCGATTCTGTCGCAAAGTTTGCAGTGATCTGCGTCGTCATCGCGACGCCGATCAGCGCCAGCATTGGACTGACCAGTCTGACAATCTTCGGGTACATCGAACAGAAGAGTTTCGCGGACGCGTGGATCACCTGGTGGCTGGGAGATGTGACAGGCGCACTGGTCATTGCTCCCGTTATCGTGCTTTGGGCATCAAGCCGCTATCAGGACTTCGAACGCCATGCGCTTCTGGAGACGGTCGGCGTCCTCACGACAGCGGCGGTTGTTGGACTCATTGCTTTCAGCCCTTTGATCGAGCAAACGCCCCGCCGAGATCCACTGGGTTTTCTGGCGATCTTGCCAATGTTGTGGGCGGCGCTGCGCCGCGGGCCACGCGATACCGCGACGGTCGCCCTGGTGCTCGCGGGCGTCACGATTTGGGGCACGCTCACGGGCGGCGGCCCGTTCACAACTACGGACCTTAACGCATCGTTCCTGCTGGTGTTGATGTTCTTGATCAGCATTACCGTTCCAAGCTTGTTGCTGAGCGCCGATGTCGAGGTGCGCAAGAAAGCGGAGGAGCGTCTGCGCCGCGCGCGGGTCGAACTCGAGCGGAAGGTCGCAGAGCGGACGCAAGAACTGGAGCTCGCGAGTGCCGCAAAATCACGCTTTTTTGCCATGGCAAGCCATGATTTGCGACAACCGTTACATGCATTAGGGCTGTTTGTTGCCCAGCTGCGCACGCCGCTCGAACCGGGGGAGAGGGCAAGGACGATCGAGAGGGTCGACGCAACGCGCAAGGAAATGGATGAAATGTTCAATTCGCTGTTGGACATTTCGAGAATCGATGCCGGGATGCTTAACCCCAACATTAGCGAATTCCCGATCGGGCGCCTGTTGCAAAAAGGCGAGACGGCGTTTGATCAGGCGACGCGTGAAAAAGGCCTGCGCTTACGCGTCAGGCCAAGTGACGCCTGGGTCCGAAGCGACGCCATGCTGCTCGAACGCATACTCCGGAATCTGGTATCCAATGCTGTACGCTATACATTGCGGGGCGGGATCCTGGTCGGATGCCGTCGGCGCGGTGAAATGCTGCGCATCGAAGTATACGATACCGGTCCCGGCATTCCCGAGGATCAAAGGCAGAATATCTTTGGCGAGTTTTTTCAAGTTCCTGCTCCGGAGCAGAACCGGTCCGGCGGCCTGGGGCTTGGCCTTGCCATTGTCGACAGGCTTGGCTTGCTTCTCAACCATCCAATCGAGCTGGCTTCGACTGTGGGTCGCGGTTCGCGATTCACGATCCTGGTTCCGAAGGTCGACGAATGCGTCAGAGCCGCAGCGCCCGCCGACTTACCATACCCCGGTGCTTTTGCAGTCGACGGCAAGGCAATTCTTGTTATTGCCGATACTCCAATCGTGCAGGAGGGAACGGGCGGATTGCTCAGCAAATGGGGATGTTCGGTTCTTGCCGCCGGATCCGACGAAGCCGGACTGATCCGACTTGCTGAGCGCGAACAACGCCCCGACCTCATAATCTCGGACTATCATCTCGCACGCGGGAAGACCGGAATCAGGGCAATTGAACAAATCAACGCGGCGTTTGGCTCGTCAATTCCTGCCATTCTCATCAGCGGCGATACAGCAGCTGAACCACTGCGGGACGCCAAGGATAGAGGATACGTTTTGCTGCATAAGCCGGTCGACCCAATGCAGCTCCGTGCTGTCATGCACAAGCTGTTTAGGGATCACGATGGTGGGAGAGACGCTGGGGCCGTTTCATGATCCAGATTTCGGCGGCCACTCCCAGCCCATTTTTCCGACCTTTATGACGGCCTCGGTGCGCGTCGCTACGCCGAGCGCCTTGAGAACGACCGTGATGTGGTTTTTCACTGTAGGCACTGCCATATTGAGCATCCCGGCAATGACCTTGTTGCTCTTTCCCTTCATCAGGAGCGCAAGTACTTCAATCTGCCGATCGGTCAACCCGAGCCCCTTGAGCGAGTCGGGCGCCACTGGCTCGTTTGCACGCCGTGGGCCCGCTGTCTTCTCCAGTATCTCCATCGGGATGTAAACTCCGCCGGAGAACACCAACTCAATGGCGTTGAGCATCACCTCGCGTTCCGTGGTTTTCGGAATGAAACCAAGCGCGCCGAGTTTGAAAGCGCGCCTGACCGTGTCTTGATCATCGGAGGACGAGAGAATGACGACAGCAGTCCTCGCATAGCGATCGCGCAGTTCGCAAAGGACAGAGAAGCCGTCGCGATCAGGCAAATTGATATCAAGCAAAATGAGGCTGATGTCGGGATGCTCCTCGACGATGTGCATGGCCTCTCGGCCGCTCGAAGCTTCGAATATGACGGCTTCTCGCTTCAGTTGCTTCAGGACAGCGTGCAGAGCGGCCCGAATCAATGTGTGATCGTCAACAACAAGCACCTTCATAAAAAAGCTCTCCGTCTTCTGGCCGTCCGGAGATCAATAGAGAATCATACACCCACCTTCGAAATCGTCCATCTTCCATCTCGGGTCCGGCCAGCGGTGCCCCGTCAGGTAAGAAGGGAGCGGACTACGTGAAGCGCGGAGCTCGCTGGCCCCTTGGTCCATGCGAGCGATGAATTGCTCATCATGTACCTGACCGAGGCCAAATGCACGGCAGGACGGTACCTTGGTCATAGGACCTAGGCACCTCTCTGGACCGACCTCCGGCCGATTTACAGGCTGCGGCGCTTGCACGATGATGGCGACAGTCAGCCTCTCCACCAGAGGGTTGTGCGCAGCGCGGCCATACCATCATTGGCGCAATCGCTGTCGTGGCCGGGGCGGTGTGAAGCAATTCTGGACTGCGGCGCTGTCAGAATCTCGCAGCGTTCTTTTTGTGACATTCGGTTCCTCTCGATCGTTCCTCTCGAAGCCTGCGCGTACCCTGGACGAGGCAAGCCAATGCAGGATCGGACCGCATCCCCGAAGCAATTTGCGGGCGCTCTGCCGGAGCTCAACATCAACAGCCGCGACCTTCGCATTGATGCCTGCCGCGGCATCGCGCTCTGGTGCATCTTTCTTGATCATGTCCCCAATAACATTGGAAGCTGGCTGACGCCACGGAACTACGGCTTCAGCGATGCCGCGGAAGTGTTCATGTTCGTCTCGGGAGTTACCTGCGCGCTGGCCTACGGCAAAGTACGGAGTTGCGAGGGGTGGACCAGCGTGATCCGCCGGACCCTGCGGCGAAGTTGGGACATCTATGTCGCATTTCTGCTGCTGACGCTCGCCTGCGCCATCTTGGTTCACCTCGCAGGCGGGGACCGTCTTGCTGATGAGAGCAATACGCGCATTCTGTTGGACCAGCCGGGCTCGGCGCTCGCCCACGCAGCGATCCTGCAATACCGTCCGGTCAATACCGACGTATTGCCGATCTTCGTGCTTCTCCACCTCTTTTTCGCGCCGTTGCTGTGGTTGCTGCTCCGAATGCCGAACGTGACGCTTGGCGCCTCGCTGGCGCTTTATGCGCTGGTGCAAATGTTCGGCTGGTCCATGCCGGCGTGGCCGAGCGGCCATTGGGCTTTCAATCCACTGGCCTGGCAGCTATTGGCGGTTCTTGGTGCGTGGATGATAATCGAGGGCGAAAGAGTGCGCCCCTGGCTCACGTCTCGCACGGTGCTCGTGCCTGCCGCGCTCTATCTGATCTTCAGCCTCGTCATCGCATTGAGCTGGAGAATCAAGCCGTTGGAAGCGTTCATCCCGCAGGGGCTGAGCAAATTGGCTTACCCGCCAGACAAATCCAATCTCGATCCGTTGCGTCTATTGCATTTCTTGGCTCTAGCGGTTGTGGCGGTATGGTTCGTGCCGTCCAATCGGCAAGCATTGACGACAGCGGTGATGCGCGGCGCCATCCTCTGTGGCAGGCACTCGTTGCCAATCTTCTGTCTCGGCGTCCTGCTGACGCTCGCTAGCCTCCTGGCGCTGCTCGACATATCGGAAGGGCTTGCGATGCAGATCACGCTCAGCGTTGGCGGGATCCTCATGATGATCGTGGCAGCGACGCTGCTGAACTTGGTCAAGATCACGCCCAGGCTGCAGCCGACTGTTGCTCTGGCTGCGGGCGTGGGCGTCCAGCCGGACGCCTGGGGCACCGTTGGCTGGCGCCCCTTGGAGGCGTTTCGCCGAGGACTGCGCGAGCTCGGATGGGCCGGCGGCCGGAATCCCGTCATCAATTGCGGGTTCGCGGATAGGCAATCCCACCCGGTGTACCAGGTGTTCGGCCTCGCAGACGGATTAGTACGGCCGAAGGCGGATGTCATCGCGGCGTCGCCGAAGCCTGCAGCAATGGCGGCCAGGAATGCAACCGCGACCATTCCAGCCGCGGAATATGGCTATTGACACATCGGCACGGAAAAGTTCCGGCAGACCTCGAGCCGCTCTGAGAGAGAGCAAGAAGTCCGCTTTTGTTATAGGCATGTCCAAGTCCGGGAGGTGAAGGATCGCGTTTCTTCGCAGCGTGAGGCGGAATGTCTCAGCAACGGAAATCGTACGGTTCAGTCGCCATTCAGGCTGGAACGGCTATTCAGCCTCTCTTTCAGAGGTTTCGGGAGAAGTCCGCCGGAGAGATCGATCTTGGTGATCTCGGCGCGGACGTCTTCGCCGTAAAGTATCGATTCCGATCGGTGCATGCCGTTGCCGCATTCGACCTAAACGAGCCTGATTAGAGTGCTGAGCTGCCGATGAACCAAAGCAAGTTGCCATACCTTGTGATCTCCGCCGCGATTATCGTCGTGCTTGTGGGCTGGTATGGTTGGCTTCTGGCGTTGCAAGCAAGCCAGCGCCAAATGTGGGTCTTTTGAGCGTCAATCGGCCAGCGTCGAGATCGACGTCGGTGCATGCCAACTTCTGCTTCGCCGACCTGATCGGATGTCGGTGCCACACGTTCCCGCCTCGCAGGAGCCGAAGGAAAAATATCTTCGGCCCGTGGGAATGAGGTGCGAGCGATGCCTGGTAGCGGCGGCGGGCAGCGCCACACAGGCCTGAGCGGTCTCATGAGGTAAAGCAGCCTACAAGGCAAGCCGGCCCACGCCATCCTTGATCAGCCGCGGTGCCCCCGTCATCTTGCGCCATCGCGTGCATTCCGATGTTTATTCGTCGGCGCTTGTGGGGCAGCCGTGATGCTGCTGTTCGCATTCGCGGAGGCCAGCCCGTCCGCGCGTGCGCTCAACGCTCCCAGCTGATCGGACAGAAGCTTGTGCTCACCTCCTTCTGACGCCAGCTTTCGGCGAAGGCCGTCTACTTGCTCGCTAATCTTCCGCTGATCGGACTGCACCTCTTGAACGGTCTGCTGAAGTGTGGTGAGCGCCTGCTTAACCTCTTGGGCATCGAAGTCCTGGTGCGCGGCAGCCATCGTCTGGAGTGCTTCGACCTTTCGCTGCGTCCAAAAGAACCCACCAATAGCAAGGACGGCGACCAGCGCCAGTACGATCCAAGGGAGCGCCTGTCGGCTAGCAACGACAGAGTCTGACGTCGGAGGCATGACAATTCCTTGAGACCGGCGGTTCAAGCCAACGCCACCAACCTGACTTAGTTTCAGCGGGCGTGATCGCTCAAAACGTTCGCACCGGATTTGCTTGAGGCTTCGCGAGATCAGGATGAACCTCTCGATGAGTGGACGCCTGTAGTAGGCTCAGAGAGCCCGGAAGCGTCGAATGCAAAGACGTCAACCTGATTCACGGACGACTATAAGCGCTCCCAGGTTGGACAGGCGCTATCGCGCGGTCGATCGATCGGACCGCAAGGACGGGTCTGGCGACTCGGTGCTAAGACGCTGGGTCTCTCGACGGGAGATGGCGGCGTGGCGCCCACGCAGGCGACGTCGATGCGGCGGACCAGCAGTCTCTGAGCGCTCCTGGCCCAGACGAGCGTTCGCGAACCGTGTCCCATCTTAAAATTGTAACCGGAGAGTAAGACTACATTTCGTTTTACGAGACTGCAGGAGACGTGGGCGAGAAAATTGGGTGCTATGTTGCCTGCTTGGCGCGAACACATTCCCTGATCATCAACGGAATTTCCCTGTTCCGAATCTAATGCATCGCGCTGCAAACACACGATTCCAGCGCTCATTTCGCCATTTCATGCCCGGTCGCGTCCCTGCGGCAGATACTTTTCCCTGCAAAATTCCCTGTAACCAGGGAATTGAAGTTAACGGCCCGTCCGCAAGGTCAGGGTCGGTGGCATGGGAGGAGGCAGCGCCTGTGACTCCTCGGCTGGCCGAGGCTCGGCGTCGTTGACACCCTTGGTTAACCCCAGATCCGACCCCTGCCACTGTTTTTTCCTGGCCTAGCCCATTTGGGGGAGGCGCACCCAAAGGGGGATGGCATATCGCTTTCCGCGACCATCCATTGCACGGCGGCGTTCTTGCGCCCGTGTCGGACAAGGTGCCGGCAGGTCGTTAAGCACCGAAATGGCGTCAAACTCGTTGGGAGACAATGTCGTGGGCTTGGACGACTTCTCGTTCTTCGAGCTCGAGATTCGCAAACGTTCGCGGAGCTGGGAGTGGACCATAGGCTCCCGCGACCGGAAAGCCATCATGCGAGGAAGAGCGAGGAAACGCGTGGTGGCGAGGTATGAGGCGACCAGCGCGTTGTTTATCTTGCTGATGAACGTGTCCGTGGCGGCTCGGAGCCGAAAATGAAAGTGGAGCGCGAACCACTAAGGCCGCACCCTTCAGCTGAAGGGCCGAAAACGTCGAGGTTCTTTCGCGCTCAGGCGAAATTTGGGACCGCCGGCGAGCACAAACCAAATGCTCACCCCAACTGCGAAACCAGCGTGACCAGCTCCGACTGGCGGTGCGCTCCTGTCTTCGAGAAGATCGACTTGAGATGGTTGCGGGCGGTTTCGCGGGAGATGCGCAGGTGTTCGGCGGCGCTGGCGAGCGATGCGCCGGTTGCCAGCAGCGCGGTCAGTCGGGATTCCGCCGGGGTGAGATCGAAGGCCTGGCCAATCAGTACTGGATCCGGCGCCACGCGCGGGACGAGGTTGGACAGGATCAGCATGGCGCGCGCGCCGAGGAAGACCGAGCGCGCCGCGCCGTCCACCGGCAATGTGCGCAAGACCACCGGTGGCTTTGTCGTCCGGCGGATAAGGATTGGAGAGGCGGGGATGGCGGCGGCGTCGGGGGTCGATCGGATCATGCTGATCAGCTGATCGAGTTTCGTCATCGCCTGCTTGTCGCGGAGAACGAGACGCCGGTCCCTGATGCGAATCTCATCGTCGAATCCACGGTCTGCGACCGCGTTCGTGCGCAGGACCATTCCGTCCCGATTGAGGACCAATGCCGGTTGTCGAACCCGGTCGAGGACGTCGGTCATCGAGGTCAGCGCGGCCCGTCCAATCGCTGTCGCGAGCGTGGCGGTCTCGGTCAGGCGGGGCGCCAATTGGGCAAGCAGTTGCTTGTCGCGCGCCTCGAATGCGCCTTCGCGGCCGGTGCGTTGGATCGTCAATGCCCACGCTGCGCTGTCAGCCCAGAAGCCGATGCCGGCAAACCACCGGTATCCGAATGGAAACAGCACCTCGTTGTACATGGGATCGGCGCGGATCTGCTCCGGGGTCATCACATCGAGGTCGGTCACGACTTCACCAGCCATCATGCGCGGAAAGCCCTTGGCGCGCGGGTCCCTCAATTGCCAGTTGTTCCTGAAGTAAAAGTCGGTCGCTTCGGCGATCGATTCCGTGCGTGGAACGTCCGGGGTCCTGATATCGCTCTGAAGGAGCAGGGCTGCTGACGCTCCGACCGCCTTGCAGATGTCATCCATGACGGCGCGCCATGCTTCCGGATTCACGGCGGCCTCGCCAAGTCGATTGAGGACCTTCGACAGTTCCTCGCCGTCGATTTGATTGGCCTTCACGAGCGGTCCCCCTCCGCTGAGCTGGTCATCGCTGCAAGCCAACGCGCTTTGCGCTGATTGCCATGTAGACACCCCCTGACATTAGGGGCTTTCCGACGCGTTTCCCTGACCGTGATGCTTCGCGAGCAGGCGGCGCGACGCAAGCCCCCCCCTTGCCTATTTTTCCTGAAAAATGGCGCTCGACCAAAGTCTAGCGGCATGGTCCCGGCGGAGGGAGGGGGGCTAGCTGGGCCCGGATGACCCATTCGGGTCATGCGTCAAAACGTGCCGGCGCTATTCCATGGACGAGGAATAGTCTTCCTTCCGGGAATCGAGATGACGTTGCTCTACACGAGCCAGATGAGTTTCGGTGTTGGCTTTCTCCTCCCGAGGTCGATCCGCGGGGAGATCTGGGTGCGTCAAAGTGTCGCACGTAATCCAGCGCGACGAATCTCAAATCCTGAACTGCTGCTATCAGCGGTGGTAGCTCATCTGCTCGGCAGCCTGGGCGATCTCGTCGGGTCGAGCCTCATGGCAAGGGCGATCGCTTCGTTCCAGCTCTTGTTGTGCTGCAGTCCGGCAGAGCACCGCCCCTCCGGCTTGCTGAAATCGCGCCCGATCGCAGATCGGGGACATGCGCTTTCGCAGCTGCACCGTTTAGTTCACACCCGGCTTAAGGTTAGCAGCTGTGCTGTCTTGACGCAGTCGCGCAACAATGGAAACAATTTGCAATTCTCAGAAAAGTTTTTTCGACGGTCGGAAATTTCGACTTCGAGAATTCAGGCGACGCTAGCAACGGCGCAAGGCGTCGCACAATAACAAGACCACGTCATTTCAAACTCGCGCCGTTGGGCTGACGGCGAACCTGAAAAATCGGGAAGGTTACGGGAGGGGGCTCACCATGAGCGACCGCACGACGTCACGCGTCGCGTCGATATCGCGTTCCGCTTTCGACGATTGAAGATTTCTCCATCCGCACAACGCAAGCCGCTTTCGCGCGCTCGCGAGCAATGACTGTTGCCATATCGAGAAAGATGAATTTCCATGATCATTAACGGCACCAATGCAAACGATCAAATCACCGGCACCGGCTCGGCTGACATCATCAATGCAAGGAATGGCAACGATACCGTCGGCGCCGGGGGAGGCAATGACCTCATTCAGGGCGGCAATGGCAACGACAGCGTAAATGCCGGTGCGGGCAACGACATCATCCTCGGCGGCAACGGCAACGATACGCTGCTCGGTGGGGCGGGCAACGATCTGATCGCCGGCGAAAACGGCGACGATATCATCGATGGCGGCGCCGGCACCGATATCGTCAGCGGCGGCAATGGCAACGACATCCTGATCTATCGCGTTTCGGAGAACGTGGATTCTGTCGATATCTACGACGGCGGCAAGGGCCAGGACTCGCTCCGCCTGGTCGTCACGCAAGAGTTCGCGAACTCGGCTTCGTTCAGGTCCGATCTTGCGGCAATCCAGGCACTTATCGCTCGATATGGCAGCGCAAACTACGCGTTCAGCAGCTTCGATCTGGCCGTCGTCTCGATCGAAAAGGTCGAGGTCGTCATCGAGGGCCCGACCAATCACGCGCCGGTTGCAGTCGCGGATATCGCCTCCCTCAAGGAGGACGTGACGGCCGTTGCCAGCGGCAGTCTGCTCGCAAACGACACGGACGCCGATGCCGGCGACACCCACACCGTGTCGGCCGTGGCGGGAGGCACGGACAACGGCACCACGATCACCGTGGTCGGCACCTATGGAACGCTGGCGGTCACCAAGGCGACCGGCGCCTACACCTACACGCTCAACAATTCCAGCGCGTCCGTGCAAGCGCTCGCCGCAGGCCAGCAGGTGACGGAGCAGTTCACCTACACGAATGCCGACAACCACGGAGGAACGGGCTCGTCGACGCTCACCGTGGCCATCACCGGGAGCAACGACTCGGCCACGATTACGGTGTCCGGGAGCCAGGATATCTCGGTGACCGAGGCCGGGACCGTGGCCGGCGATCCCAGCGCGTCGGGCCAGCTTGCGGTGCACGATGTCGACAATGGCCAAAACCATTTCGCAGCTCCGGCCTCGCTGGCCGGCACCTATGGCAATTTCACATTCAATCCGGCGACCGGCGCCTGGACCTATACGCTAGATCCCGTGAAATCGAATCCGCTCGCCGCAGGACAGCAGGTCACCGACACCCTGACGGTTGCCTCGGCCGACGGTACCGCTACCCGCGATATCGTGGTGAACATCACGGGTACCAACGACGCAGCCGTGATCGGTAATCCCGCCCAGCACGACGTCACCGAGGACGGCGTCCTGACGGCGTCGAGCACGCTGTCAATCAACGATGTCGACCAGAATCAGAATTCATTCCAAACCGCCGTCACCCCCGCGGCCGGCAATCTCGGGGCGCTGACGATCGGCACCAATGGCGCCTACAGCTATTCGGTCGCCAACAATCTCGTGCAATATCTCGGCCAGGGCGAGACCCGCGATGAGGTCTTCACCGTCAGGGCTCTGGACGGCACCACCAAGGACGTGGCGTTCACGATTCACGGCGTCAACGATGCCGCCGATATCGGCGGTCTCACCCAGCACGATGTCACGGAAGATGGTCAGCTCACCGCATCTGGCCAGCTCGCGATCAGCGATGCCGACCAGAATCAGGCGGTGTTTCAGGCGGGCCAGATCACGGCACCCGGGAACCTCGGCACGGTGACGCTGCTGGCCGATGGCCATTACAGCTATTCGGTCGACAACACCGCAATTCAGTATCTCGGCGCCAACGAGGTCAAGACGGAGACCTTCACGGTCAAGGCCGTCGATGGCACGACCAAGAACATCAGCTTTGACATCCATGGCGCGCAGGACGCGCCTCATCTGAGCGTTCAGGACTCATCGGGCGCCGCCGATCAAAACATCACCCTCCATATCGCGGCGAGTAAGATCGACCAAAGCAGCGCCTTGTCGGTGAAGATCGAGGGGGTGCCGTCGAGCTTTACGGTCCAGAATGGCGCGGCGATCGGAGAGGGCACCTGGCTGGTGACGGGCGACTCAATTCAGAACGTCGTCCTGGTTCCGAACCATGCCGTCGGCAGCCCCGATCCGATCACACTGAAAATCACCGCGATTTCCGACGACGGCGTTCATCAGGCGGTGAGCTCGGCCGAGCTCTCGCTGGCCGTGACGCCCGGTGCCAACGAGATCAACGCGCTTGATATCGACGGCTATATCGGCGGCGCAACCGTTTTTGCCGACGCCAACAACAACGGAATACTCGACGCAGGCGAGGCGTTCACGACGACGCGAGCTGACGGCAGTTTTACGTTGGCGGGCGGGTCCGGTCCGCTCGTGAGTATCGGCGGTGTCGACATCTCGACGGGATTGCAGGTCGCCGGCGTGCTCAGGGCGCCGGAGGGATCGACCGTCATCACGCCGCTGACGACGTTGATCGTCGCGCTGGTCGACAGCACGGCAAACGGTGCGACCCCCCTCACCGTGGACCAGGCCATCAGCGCCATTGCGGCCGCTTTCAACGTCGATCTCGCCGCTGATCCCCAAAACCCCATTGACCTGCTGTCGTACGATCCGGTGCCCGCTGCCGTGACCGGCAATGCGACGGCGACGGCAGTGCTTGCCGCGGCCATCCAGGTCCAAAGCACGGTCGCGCAGGTGTCAGCGGTCGGCGTGGAGCCGGACGCGGTCATTACAGCCATTGCAGGCGCGATTACCGCGTCTCAGACCGTTCCCAACGCGCCGACCTTCAATCTGGCGTCTTCCGATACCGTTCTAAGCGTTGTCACGCTCTCCGGCGTCAGCACTGCAGCTGCCGCGACGGTTATCGAGGTCGTTGCTGCCGCGAACGACAGCATTCAATCGGCCACGAACGTCACTGAATTGGCGCAGGCCGGTCAGGTCGCCCAGGGCGAGGCCGCCGACCAATTGGCCGCGACGGACTTCTCCGACCCGGATTCGGTGACTGAGCTCACGACGCTCTACGTCGACAACCTCGACCAGCAGGTCCAGGATGCCGTGCTGACCCCGGTCGGTAACGCCTTGTTCGGCTCGCTTGGCGATGACGTGCTTTCGGGCGGAAACGGCAACGATCTGATCGATGGCCAGGACGGCAACGATCGTCTCAGCGGCGGTGACGGAAACGACATCCTGTTTGGCGGAGCCGGCAAGGACTATCTCAGCGGCGGTTCCGGCGACGATATCCTCGACGGCGGCCCGGGCTTCGACCGCGCCGTCTATACCGACGCAACCGGCGGCGTCACGATCAACCTCGCAATGGGGACGGCGTCCGGCGCAGGCATAGGGACGGACACGCTCGTCAACATCGAAGCGGCTATCGGCAGCGACTTTGCCGATACGTTCAACGGAGCCGGCTTCACCGGCGATGCCCATGTTCCGGGGAGCCCCGTCGGCTACAACGAGTTCGAAGGCAAAGGCGGCGACGACACCATCATCAGCAACACCAACAGCCAGGGGGCGGAGCTGACGCGCGTCTCCTATGTCAGCGCCACTGGGGCGGTGACGGTGGATCTCGCAGCCGGTTATGCGCAGGGTGATGCATCGGTGGGCCACGACACCCTCGTCGGGTCCGGCTTCAACGGCGTATGGGGCTCCGCCTACAACGATACGATTCTGGGTAGCAACAATCCGATGTTCACCGCGGAGGTGTATGCGGGTCTTGCGGGCAACGACTATATCGACGGTCGCGGCGGCTTCGACCGGGTGGACTACAACATCGATCCCAACACCACGACGGGCATTACCGTCAATCTCGCCGCCGGATCTGTGACCGGCGATTCAACCGTCGGGACGGACACGCTGCGCGGGATCGAGGCGATCCGCGGCACCAACTTCGCCGATACCTACAATGCCGCAGGTTTCGGCTCGGGCAGCGTCAACGCCGGCTCGAACGGGACTTTCAATGAGTTCACCGGCAATGGCGGCGACGACACCATTACCGGCAACGGCTTTACCCGGCTCGGTTTCAACAACGCGACGGCCGGAGTCCAGGTCGACCTCGTCACCGGCATTGCCGCCGGCGATTCATCCGTCGGCACCGATCACTTTACCGGCGTCAACGCCGTCCAGGCGTCGATGTTCGACGACACCCTGCTCGGCGGCGCGACCAACGACACCTTCACCGGCCTTGCCGGCAACGATGATATCGACGGCCGCGGCGGCTTCGACGTGGCATCCTACAACAACATCTTCTTCACCACGGGAAGCATCACCGTCAATATGGCGGCCGGTATCGTCACCGGAGATGCGTCGAACGGCACGGATACGCTTCGTTCGATCGAGGGCATTCAGGGCACCAACTTTGCTGACACCTACGACGCCACCGGTTACGGCGTGACCGGGGCCAATGTCGGCAACAACGGCACGTTCAACCAGTTCGAAGGCCTCGGCGGTGACGATGCCATCACCGGCAACGGCAATACGCGCCTCATCTTCGCCAACGCGACCAGCGGGGTGACCATCAACCTCGCGGGCGGCACTGCCACCGGCAACGGCTCGACCGGTCACGATACCTTCACGGGTGTCAACAGCGCGATGGGCGGCAATTTCAACGATGTCTATGACGCAACGGGCTTCACCGGCCCCAACGCGAACTTCAACTCATTCCAGGGGCAGGGTGGCGACGACGTCATCAGCGGCAACGGAAACACGCAGATCCAGTTTGGCAACGCGACTGGCGGTGTGAATGTCAATCTCACTGCAGGCACGGCCGACGGCGACAGCTCGGTCGGCCACGACACCATCACCGGTGCCGTGTTCAACGTTCTGGGGTCGAATTTCAACGACACCATCATCGGCAGCGCCAGCAACGACAGCCTCTCCGGCAGCGTCGGTAACGACACTCTGGATGGTCGCGCCGGCAACGACTTCCTCAGCGGCGGCGCCGGCACGGACACTTTCGTCTACGCGACCGGTGGCGGATTCGACTTCATCCAGGACTTCGTCCATGGCCAGGACAAGATCGATCTGACCGGTGTGTACGGCATCTTCAGCCTTGCCGATCTGCAATCGCATGCGGCGCAGATCGGCCCCAATACCGTCGTCACGTTCAATTCGGGCGAGGGCCTCACGCTTCAGAACGTCAATCTGAGCAGTCTGACGGCGAGCGATTTCCTGTTCGGCACGCCGGCGGCGCCGATCGTCGGCGACGACAACCCGAACGATCTCGTCGGAACCGCGAATGCCGAATCCATCAGCGGCCTCGGCGGCAACGACCGTCTCCAGGGCCTCGGCGGCAGCGATTTCCTGGATGGCGGTCTGGGCTTCGACCGCGCCATCTACACGGATGCGACGGGCGGCATCGCCGTAAACCTCGCGGCCGGCACCGCCTCGGGACCCGGCGTCGGGACGGACACGCTCGTCAACATCGAGGGCATCCTCGGCAGCAACTATGCCGACACGTTCAATGCGGCCGGGTTTACCGGCTCGACCAGTCTACCTGGCGTCGCCGCCGGTCAGAGCGAGTTCGAGGGGCGCGGCGGCGACGACATCGTCGTCGGCGATCTCAACGCCCTGGGGCAGGCGGTCACGCGACTGTCCTATCTGGGAGCAACCAGCGCGGTCACGATCGATATCGGGGCGGGGACCGCGGATGGCGACGCCTCCGTCGGCCACGACACCTTCTCCAACGTCTCGACGGTCTGGGGTTCTGCCTCCAACGACACGTTCTACGGCAGCGACAATGCCGCCTTCACCTACGAGACTTATGAGGGGCGCGGCGGCGACGACTATATCGATGGCCGCGGCGGCTACGACCAGGTCACCTACAATTCGGACACGACGACCACGTCGGGTATCTATGTTCACCTGGCCGCGGGCATTGTGAACGGCGACGCGACGGTCGGCACGGATACGATTCGCAACGTCGAGGCCGCCCGCGGCACCAATTTCGACGATACGTTCGATGCGACCGGGTTTGGCCAGATCGGCGCGACCAATGTTGGCTCCTCCGGCACCTTCAACGACTTCGCCGGCGCCGGCGGCGACGACACCATCATCGGCAACGGCTCCACCCGTCTGAACTACCAGATCGCGGCCTCGAGCGTCAGCGTCGACCTCGAGACCAGCGTCATCGGGACGACCAATGCAGTCACGGTGGCCGGCAGCGCCACGGGCGCGACCGAAGGCACCGACAGCTTCACCGGCGTCAACGCGGTACAGGGCTCGACGTTCTCCGACACGCTGCTGGGCAGCAGCTTCAACAACAACTTCACCGGTCTCGGCGGCGACGACTACATCGACGGCCGCGGCGGCTTCGACGTTGCCATCTACAACAGCCTCAGCACGGTCACGAGCGGTGTGAACGTCGACATGGCCGCGGGCACGGCAACCGGCGACGCTTCGATCGGCACGGATACGCTGCGCTCGATCGAGGGCATTCAGGGCACCGGCTATGCCGACACCTATGTGGCGACGGGCTTCAACGCCGCCAGCGCCAATGCCGGCTCGTTCGGCAATTTCAACCAGTTCGAAGGCCTCGGCGGCGATGACCAGATCACCGGCAACAGCAGTACACGGCTGCTCTTCACGAATGCCACCGGCGGCGTCACCGTCAGCCTGAACGCCGGCTCGGCAACGGGTGACGTATCGGTCGGGCATGACAGCTTCACGGGCGTCAACAGCGTCTATGGCAGCAATTTCGCCGACGCGTACGACGCGACCGGCTTCGTCGGCTTCAATTCCTTCCAGGGTCTTGCCGGCAACGACCTCATCACCGGCAACGGCAGCACGCAGCTGCTGTTCGCCAACGCAACCGGCGGCGTTGTTGTCGATCTTGCCGGCGGCACCGTCAGTGGGGATGCCTCGGTCGGGCATGACACCATCACCGGTGGCGTGAACGGCGTGTCCGGATCGGGCTTCAACGATACGCTGAAGGGAGGCAGCGGTGCCGACAATCTGCTCGGCAACGCCGGTGCCGACACGTTCGTGTATGTGAGCGGCGGCGGCGCCGATTTCATCGGCGACTTCTCGCACGGGCAAGCTGACAAGATCGACCTTTCGGGCGCGGGCATCTACAACCTCGCCGACGTCCAGGCGATCGCCTCGCAGCAGGGGTCGAACACGTTCATCAATTTCGGCAATGGCGACAGCCTGACGCTGCAGAACGTGACTTTGTCGAACCTCACGGCTGCCGACTTCATCTTCGCCCCGGGCGTTCACCTGATCGGCGACGCCAATCCGAACACGCTGGTCGGCACGGTCTATGCCGACAGCCTGAGTGGCCTCGGCGGCAACGACGTCCTGCAAGGCCTTGGCGGCAACGATCTGCTGGACGGCGGCCAGGGCTTCGATCGCACCGATTACGGCGATACGACCGGCGGCATCACCGCCAATCTCGCGGGAGGCTCGGTCAGCGGAGCGGGCGTCGGAACGGACCTGCTGACGAATGTCGAGGGCATCCTCGGCAGCAACTATGCCGACACGTTCAATGCGGCCGGGTTTACCGGCTCGACCGGTCTACCTGGCGTCGCCGCCGGTCAGAGCGAGTTCGAGGGGCGCGGCGGCGACGACATCGTCGTCGGCGATCTCAACGCCCTGGGGCAGGCGGTCACGCGACTGTCCTATC